>JAYTAO010000310.1:0-4023 GCA_043737435.1 Rhodanobacteraceae bacterium
GGGTGTGCAGTTGCTGGTGCGAAAAACCGACGCCAACGGCGTGCAAGTTGAGTCGCACGTGTGGCCGAGCAGCACCCTCAATGGCAGCATTGATTTTGCTGGCCCGTTTGCATTTTTGGGTAACGCCCAATGGTTGCTGAGTGATGCCAATCGAATGCAAACAGTTAAGCCTGCAGGGTGGTTTGGCATGGATCAGCTCGCTCTAGATCCCGGCGTAAATCTATACACAGCGGTGGTGTTTGATAGTGTCGGTAACGCCAGCCAGGCCAGCCCCTCACTTTCGGTCACTTCGCTTAGCCCAAGTCTGATCAAACCCGATTTAGCCACCAGTGCCGCCGATATCCGCTTCATTCCACCCACCGGCTTGGTTGGCAGCAACTTTGGCGCACTAATTACCGTGCGTAATTTGGGTGCCGCTGCCAGCACTGTTAGTAGCTTGAGCGCGCAAGTGCGTAAACCTGATGGCAGCGTGCAAGTGTTAGCGATACGCAGCATTCCTGCGCTAGCGCCTGGTGCGCAAGCGAGCTTGAGCCTGCCGCTCGGAGTACAGGTGCTGGCCGGCTTGGTCGGCCTAAACGTTGAAATTGATGCGGCGAATACGCTGGATGAAATTAATGAAGCCAATAACACCGCGAGCGCTGAGTTGCCGATCACGATTGATGGCCGCCCAACGATTAGCGTGGTGCCGGATCAGCTTATTTTTGCGCCCGGTACTGAACCGGCAGCGGCGCTGCGGGTGCTAAATCCGGCCAGTGGCTTCGCAGGTAAAATCAAAGTGCGCGTGGAAGATGCCAGCGGCGCGCTGGTGTTGGAATGGCCGGATGTTGTGGTACCCAACCTGAATTTTGGCCAGGTATTCAACGGCCGCGTGCGTTGGCCGGATGCGAATGCTTTTGCCGGCAGCTATCGCTTTAATGCGCAACTTATTGATGCGCAAGGTGATTTTGTCAGCCGCGATATTGCCGGGTTTGCGATCAGCGCGGTGCGCAATATTAATTTGTCGCTCAGCACCGACCGAGCGTCCTATAGCCGCAGCGCGATTGCGCGCATTAGTGCGCCGGTCAGCTTTAGCAGCGGCAATAGTCCGCTCGAAAATTCTGAGCTGCAGATCGTGGTGCGCAATGCCACAGGGGTTGAAGTTGGGCGCGCGAACCGGGCACTCGGTACTTTGTTGCCCGGTTATCAGGGGCAGTCGGTGCTTAATTTGGCGCTGAGTGGCTTCGCCAGTGGCGTCTATACCGCCAGTGCCGATTTAGCAGCGAACGGCTTCAATGTCGGTGCCCAGCGCAGCTTTTTGGTGCTTGACGAAGCGCCGCCGCCGCAGCTGGCGGGTGGTGAAATTAGCTTGAGCAATAACCCGCTCGGCATTACTTTACCCGGTAACGCGGAAGGCGTGGTTAGCAATATCGGCAGCGCCGCAATTGCACCGATGCAGGCGCGTTTTAGCCTGATCAGCGCTCCGGCATTGACACAAATCAAGCAAGAACTAGGCACGCTGACGCTAAATCCAGGGGCTAGTTTGCGCCTGCCGATGAATCTGGGCGCACTCAATTTAGCGTTAGGCAACTACCTACTTGTGTTGGAAGGGCAATATCCCGGTGACAGCACGTGGCGTGCACTCAGCCGCCGCAGCTTAACCGTCACGGATCTAATTCCGCCCGAAATCACGGTGCTGACGCCCGATAGTGCGGCGACGCCGATGCGCTTACCAGCGAATTTGAATGCGCGTGTGGTGGATCGCCATTCCGCGATTGCCAGTGTCGAGATGCAAGTGGATGCTGGCGCATTCGTGCCAGTAGCGCGCGATCTTGATGGCAGCTACAGCGCCCAGCTCAGCGCCCTGAGCGATGGCATACACAGCGTTGTTTGGCGAGCTAAAGACAGCTATGGCAATCAATCGCAAACGCCGCCACAAAGCTTTGTCATCGACACCACGCCGCCCGTGATTGTGATTACCGGCGTGACTGAAGGCCAGATCAGCGGCGTGCCGTTGAACCCCGGCTATTTGGTTACCGACAATGATTTGGCAAGCTCAGCCGCCACGCTTAATGGTGTGCCGTTCACCACACTTAGCGCCGTCACGCAGGACAACGCGTATACGCTGTTTGTCTATGGACAAGACCGTGCGGGCAATCGCGCCGAGCGCGCGCTACATTTTATTATTGAGCGTTCGCCGCCTGAATTAAGCTTCGTGCAGCCAATCAACAGCGATGTGATTGATGCGGTAAGCACGCCCGCTATTTTGCGCACTGAACCTTTTGCCAGCGTCACTCTTAACCAAGCTGGTTTTAGCGCAACCGCCAGCGCGGATGCTTTTGGCACCGTCAATATCGCCGATGTCCCGCTTGCCTTTGGCGCCAATGTGATAAGCGCTAGGGCGACAGATCGTGCTGGCAATCAAAGCCCGGTCGTCAGCGTCACCGTCACCCGGCCGCAGAGTGGTTTGCCACTATCCGGCACGCTGAGCGCAAGTGGCAATCAGATCGGACTGGGGCTGCCGGTTAATTTAAGTTTCGTGGTCACCAATGCCGGTGCGAGCGCATTGACGGCAGTGCCACTGCGCGTGCGTCTGTATGCCAATAGCAATCCAACCGCTATTGCCAGTCGCGAATTCACCCGCGATATTGCTGCGAACGCCAGCACTAACGGCGTGGAAAATTTTGCCGCCAGCTTATTCAATCTAGGCAGTTACAGTGCTTCGCTGGAAGCCAATGTTGCGGGCGCATGGACGCTGCTTGCTGATGCGGGCTTTAGCATTTTTGATCCGAACGCACCGAGTTTGACGGTGCAAATCCCAACTGCGAATCAAGTGCTTGGGTCAGCCGCGCACTTCAAGGTCAGCGCAAGCGATGCCGAAAGTGGTTTGGGCCAAGTGCAGTACCGCGTGGATAACGGCGCGTGGATTAGCTTTGGCGCGGGCCTTGCTGGGCAGTTTGAATCCGGTGCGTTAGACGCAGTCAGCGAAGGTGCGCACCAGTTCCAAGCGCGTGCTAGTGATCTAGCAGGCAATATCACTATCACTGCGCAAATCGCGTTTGCTATGGATCGCACGCCGCCCGCTATTGCTATTGCCAATGTTGCAGCGGGCGGACTCTACAACGTCAACGTCACGCCAGTGATCAGCATCACCGACGCGCACAGCTTCAGCGCCACGCAAAACTTAAATGGACAAGCTTACGTAAGCGCCACCGCCATCATCAACGATGGCAACTACACGCTCAACATCAGTGCAACCGATGTCGTGGGCAACTCCAGGAGCGCCAGCGTAAGTTTCGTGATCGACAAAACCCCGCCTTTGTTGAACTTCACCTTCCCTGCCAATGGCGCGGTATTAGCGGTGGATTTCACCCGTGTTGATGGTCAAACGGAAGCACTAGCAAACGTGCGTTTGACACTGGCAGGCGTACCGTATTTGACCGTCGCCGATGCGGCAGGCAATTTCAGCATCGCTTCGGTGCCCCTACTGGATGGGGCAAATCTGCTTAGCGCACGTGCCACTGATCGTGCTGGCAACACCGGCCCGGATGCGAGCTTGAGCATCATCTATCGCTTGAACGCGGGCGTCTCGCTTAGCGGTGCTTTGAGCCAATTCGGCGCGGCTATTCCACTCGGCCAGCCGGTCAATGCCGCGTATCAATTGCGTAATTTCGGCACATCCGTGATCCGTGATTTACCGGTGCGCATCGAGTTGCAACGCGCAGGCAGCGCTGGCGTTATTGAGACGCAAGCATTTACCGTCAGCGAGTTGCTAACCGGTGCGCTCAATAACGGAACGCGCAGCTTCCAAAGTTCCGGGCAAACGCCGGGCGCTTACTTGCTGGCGCTCTCTGCACTGCTGCCGGATGCTTCTGGGGCTAAGCCTACTTGGATTGTGCTCGACACCCAATTGCTGAATTTGGCCGATGTGTTAGCACCCCTCGCCACGATTTTGGCACCGCCTAGCGATAGCTATCAACGCGGCGAATTTGCCACAACCGTACGTGCGGCCGACGTCTCCAGTGCTATTACGCGTGTCGAAGCTAG
>JAYTAO010000311.1:0-4023 GCA_043737435.1 Rhodanobacteraceae bacterium
ACCAAAACCGCCACCTGTTTGCCTGCGGTCGCTGCCGCAAACGCCGCACGTAGCGCGACTTCAGTTTTACCAAAACCCACGTCACCGCAAACCAAGCGATCCATGGGCTTGTTGCGCTTTAAGTCCTCTAACACCGCAGCGATAGCACTGAGCTGATCGGGTGTTTCCTCGAACGGAAAATCAGCAGCAAATTGTTCGTACAAATGCTTATCTGGAATGATTGATATGCCTTGACGCGCTTGACGCTTGGCGTAAATCTCTAGCAGCTCAACCGAAACGTCACGCGCTTTTTGTGCTGCACGTTTTTTCGCTTTTTCCCAAGCATCGCCGCTCAGCGCGTGCAGCGGCGCAGTATCTGGATTGGCACCGGTGTAGCGGCTGATCAAATCAAGTTTGTCGACCGGCACATAGAGTTTGTCGCCACCTTGATACTCGATGGTTAGAAACTCTTGCACCACGCCGTCAAGCTCTAGCGTTTGCAGGCCGAAATAGCGGCCAACGCCGTGATCTTCGTGCACCACCGGTGCGCCTTTGGATAGCTCGCCCAAGTCGGCAATAATGCTGGCCGGGTCGCGCACTTTGCCGCGCTTTTTGCGCTCACGCTTGATGCGTTCGCCGTACAGTTGCCGCTCGGTCAGCACCACGATTTTGAGCTGATCCAGCGCAAAGCCATCGGTAAGCGGTGCGATGGCGATACTGAGTTTGCTGGTGCCCGCCAAAAACTCGTGCCAGCCGCTCAGCACGGTATGGCTTAGATTGATGTTGTTGAGTAGCTCGCGCAGGCTTTCACGACGCCCGGCGGAGTCTGCCGCCAATAAAACCCGGCCCGGATAGTTGGCTAGAAACGATTTCAGATCCGCGCCCGCTTCACTGTCTTTACGGTGCACGATTAACGTGGGTGCCGGCTGGGTGCGCAGCGTTATTGCGGAATTACTTTCCGAATTTAAAATGATGCGTTCGCGCAGATTGACTTGTTCGCGCAGCTGTTGGGGCGGAATAAACAGCTCTGCCACCGGCAGAATTGGGCGTTCGATGTCATGCGCACGTTGCTCATAGCGCTTTTCTGCCGCGTGGAAAATGCCTTCGGCAGCATCCAGCGCGCCAGGCGCAAACACCAACAAACTGCTGGGGGTAACGTAGTCAAACAAGGTATCGGTGTGATCAAAAAACAGCGGCAAGTAGTATTCAATGCCAGCGGAGGGGATCTGATTTTTTAGATCAATATAAATTCCTGACCGGCGGGGATCGAGCGAAAAACGATCCAGCAACTTTTCGCGCACGCGCTTGGTCGCCTCGACGTCAAACGGAAACTCCTTTGCCGGTAAAAGCTCGATCGCTTTCACTTGCCCCGTCGAACGCTGCGTTTCGACATCGAAGGTGCGAATGGTGTCAATTTCATCGTCAAACATTTCGATCCGAAACGGCTCGGGTGCACCCATCGGATAAATATCAAGCAAGCTGCCGCGCGTGGCGTAATCGCCCGGCTCCAAAACTTGGCTGACAAAGCGATAGCCTGCACCATCTAAACGCTGGCGCTCGGCGGCAATATCGAGCTTGTCCTTGACTTTCAGCAGAAAAGTCCAGCCCGCCAAAAAGCTGCGTGGCGCGAGACGCTGCATTAGCGTCGCCATCGGTACCACCAGCACACCGGTTTTGACTTGGCTTAGACGGGCCAGCGTTGCGACCCGTTGACTAATAATATCCGGGTGCGGCGAATATAGATCGTAGGGCAAAGTTTCCCAATCCGGCAAATGCAGCACATTAAAGCCCGCAGGCGCGAGTGTGGCTAAGTCGGCTTCCAGCAAATGTGCTTCGTGCGTGTCTTTGGTGATCGCTACCACCAAGCGATTCGCACTGCGCGCGGTTTCCGCCAATAACAAAGCCAACGCCGCTCCATCGGGTGCGCGCCAATGTTTCCAGCGTTGTGAAGGGCTGGGCAGGGGTAGGGAAGTCAACATAACGAAAAATCGCCGAAATACTCAGCCGCGCAGTTTAGTGCGTGTGCTGGTATTTTGGACGTCAATTAGATGGCAAGAACATCCTAGGGTTAATGCTCAAGATTTCGCGTAAGCCGTTTGCCCCACGCAATTCCGGGTAGTTCGATATATCGCCACGAAAGCCAACTAATGAAAATCAGCAAAACAGTGCATAGGACGAGCAAAATACTGTTGCGATGTGCGCCGATTTCCTGAAGCTTCGGAAACAATTTGAGCGTGCCAATGACCGGCACATGCCATAAATACAGACTAAAGCTGATGTTTCCAAGGAAACGCATTAGGCGAGTGCCAAACAACCATTCCATCCAGCTGGAGCCAAGGCTTGCGCCCAGTAGTCCACATGCAATCACGGCGCTAAAAAACGGAGTGTAGCCGTAAGACATCCACCCGCCACTCCAGTAAAACATCCAGTATTTTTGCATGATCAGCATACAAATCCCAAACCCTAGCAGCATCGCGCCTGTCGCTGCATTGGCCAACAAATTTTGCTTTGCACGAAGTGATTTGTAAGCAGTGCTGTTCAAACTAAATACCTTTGCGGCTAAATGATGCGAAAGATATGCCGCAAACATACCCATTCCAAATGAATCCATCACTCCCGGCAGTAATGACACGCGGGTATAAAGCGGCACATCAGTCCCCAAATAAATGGAGAAAATAAAGTAGCGATAGCACAACATAATGCCCAAGCAAAAAAACAACAGGGCTAGCCCTCGTCCAGGCTTTAACAGCACCGCAAAAAGCGGCAAAAGAAGGTAAAACCCGAACTCGATCGGCAATGTCCACCACACACCGTTAATGCCAGAGATAAAGTACGGTGGGCTAAAAAAAGTCATAGTTAAGTGTGCTACCCAACTGGCTGTATCCTCTGGATAGGAACCGTATTGAAAAAAATAGGCAAGTAATACGAGGACAAACAATTGCCCGTAATATGCTGGAAACACGCGCAGAACCCGGCGTATAAAATACGTTTTTAGGTTGGTTCTCGGTTGCCTTATAAACGGCTGAGCTAATAGAAAACCACTTAAAACGAAAAAAATTGGCACGCCCAACCAACCAAAAGTGAAGCACCAAGTAATGTCGAACTGCCAGCCCAACACCTTGATCGTTACCGCAGATAAGACTTGCGAACCCCAGAAGTGAAAAATAAAGACCCACATAGCCGCAAAACCACGCAAGCCAGTGAGTGCTATAACTTCCGGCGGATGGGCTGACGCGTGCAAGAATGTAGTTTGCGGCGATTAACTGCTCAGCGCGTTAAACCACTCTTCGTCGCTGCCTTCGCTAATGCCTTCGAACAGGAATGTGCTCAAGTAGCGTTCGCCGGTATCTGCCAAAGTTGTCAAAATAACGCTGCCTTCGGGCGCTGCCTTTGCAACTTCGCACGCTGCGACGAAATTTGCGCCCGAAGATATGCCGGCGAAAATACCCTCTAGTGTTGCAAGCGCCCGCGCCCCGTCGCGCGCTTGGTCGTCGGTGATGGGAATAATGTCGCTAAAAATAGACTGATCCAGCACAAGTGGGATGAAATCTGGTGTCCAGCCCTGAATTTTATGTGGTGACCAGGGTTTACCGGCCAAAAGTGAGGCGCCAGCAGGTTCCGTAGTAATAATTTTTACTTCAGGACGAGCTAAACGCAGCATTTGCCCAACGCCAGTTAAAGTGCCGCCAGTGCCCCAGCCGGTCACGAAGTAATCCAAGCGTTTGCCGGCAAAATCCAACAAAATTTCTGCGCCCGTGGTGTTGCGATGAAAGCTTGGATTTGACTCGTTCTCAAACTGGCGCGCCAAATACCAGCCGTGCTTTTCTGCCGCTTCGGCAGCGCGGCGCACCATGCCCGAGCCACGTTCGGCTGCAGGCGTCAAAATAACTTTTGCGCCCAAGGCGCGCATCAGTTTGCGCCGTTCAATCGAAAATGTTTCCACCATGAATGACACGAACGGGTGCCCCAGTGCCGCGCATACCATTGCCAGCGCGATGCCCGTGTTGCCCGATGTCGCTTCTACCACCGTTTGCCCATCTTTCA
>JAYTAO010000312.1:0-4022 GCA_043737435.1 Rhodanobacteraceae bacterium
GCGCGCGTCAAAGACGCGCTGTACGCAAGCTTCATGGCAAGTACGCACGCCAAAGGCCTGTCATTGTCGCAAGCGCTCTCAAAATGGCCGGAGCAAAGCTACGTTCGGGTGGACATTTCCGGCGTATTTGTCCCTGAAAAGACCCTGTTGCTGGACTCGCAAACGGCGAACGGGCGGATTGGCGTGCAGGTATTCCAAGCGTTTCAAAGCGATGAAGGGGGGGCCGTTTTGATTGCGCTGGGCTTCATGCCGATCCCGCCTGATCGCTCCAGCTTTCCAAACCCAGGCGTGCCACGTGGACGACAACACTTGCGAGGGCTTTTGTCCGCCCCGCCCTCCTCAGGCATCAAACTCGCTGAAATCGGCGCTCCGCCGCGCAGCTCGCCTTGGGTGGTAACACGGATCGAACCTGAGCAATTCAGTGCGTATTTTGGCATCTCGTTGGTCAAAGCAGTGCTGCTGCTAGACGCGCCCGTCATCCCGATTAGTCCTATGTCTGACGGAATTTCGCCAAGCGCAACTGCGGCAGTTGATGTGCTAAAACTGCCCCGCGTTTGGCACCCTAATACTTTTCCGCCCGAACGACATCGCGGCTATGCCGCAACCTGGTTTGGTTTTGCGCTGACTTCAATCATTATTTTTCTACTTCTGCATCGCAAACGCACACCACCACTCATTAAGCAATCCGATGCCCAATAATTCCCCAAACAACACCAGCTTAATTCAAGCGTCCAACAAATTACGTGGCCGCCTAACCTTGGGCTTAATCGCGCTATGCTTCGTCGCACCGGTTTTTTTAGCCATTTTATTTCAATCACCGCTTTTAAATTATCACCCTGCGCCTACCAAAAACCTGGGCGAATTAATTAGCCCGGTGGTGCCAGTGCCAGTGCCCAAATTGAGTGACGGCGCAAATGCTGATTTTGTCACCACCCAAAGCGCGCCGGAAATAAACGCGGACGGGCAATGGACGATGCTGTATTTTGCGCCGAGCGCGTGCGGCAGCTGCGTCGAACAAACATCACTTCTTGCCCATGTGCGGCTGGCCATGGGCCGCGAGTTAGGACGCGTGAAATTAGAGCTGATTAGTCCAAGCAATTTTACTTTACCGCCCGAAGCCAACTTTACGGTGCGCCGCTCGAATGCAAGTAGACATGCCGCACTCCTGCACGATTTAGGTTTAAGCGATGGCGGCGTGGTGCTGCTGGACCCGCTGCGCAACGCGATGATGCGCTATCCGGCGAATTTTGATGGCAGCAAAATTCGCAAAGATTTGGCGCGCTTATTGAAGGCCAGCCAGCTTGGCAAAAAGCAATCTAGCGGAGTGATCAGCTGATGCATCAGCTTGAAATGCACGCCGATAAAAGCCCGCGTAAATGGCTACGGCGCGGCTTAATATTTGCGGTACTTTGGTGTTTGTTTTTGATCGCATTTGGCGCATTCGTGCGCCTGTCCGACGCTGGTTTGGGCTGCCCTGATTGGCCCACTTGCTACGGACGCCTGACTTGGCCTGGGCATGAAGAGGTCAATGTTGCCAAAGCTTGGCCCGAACAGGTGCACCGTCACATAGCTGCTGGATTAGGCCTGTGGGTATTTGGGTTGACGCTGTTAGCACGCCGAATCCAGCGCGTCGCGCTGACCCCAGTGCTGATCGGATGCAGCTTTATCGCGGTGGCGATGGCACTTTATATAAACGCAAAAGGCTATCCGGCGCTTGCCGGCCCCGGCTCAGGTGCTGCCATGGTGTTGGGCGAATTAACGCTGCTCTACGGCGCTTTTAGCACGCGCGGGCTTGCACGTTGGCTTACCTTGGCGCTGATGCTGATTTGCTTTCAGGCGCTGCTCGGCATGTGGACCGTGACTTTGCTGGTTAAACCAGCCGTGGTGACCGCACACTTATTGGGCGGGCTGGCGATGCTCTCCTTACTACTTTATTGCGCGTTGCTTGCGCACAAAAAATCCGGTGTTCCTTATCGACGTCGTCCCAGCATTGCACCGGTTTTGGTGCAGCTGGGCATCGTTTTACTACTAGCACAAATTACACTTGGCGGCTGGGTCAGCACCAACTACGCCGCCTTGGCTTGCCCGGACTTCCCCAAATGTAAGGGCCAGTGGCTGCCCGAAACTGACTTTAAACAAGGTTTTGTGGTGTGGCGCGAAATTGGCGTGAACTACGAGGGCGGTGTGCTTGACGCACCGGCACGAACCGCCGTACACCTTGCGCACCGTGTGGGCGCGATCGTGGTGAGCTGCTACTTATTGCTCCTCGCATTTTTAGCACTGCGCCCGAAGAGTGCGACACTTTTTCCTGGCGGTGATATTCGTACTCCCGCAGTATTGGTGTGTGTTTGTCTGGTGACGCAGTTAAGCCTAGGAATCAGCAACATCGTTTTTGCATTACCGCTTTGGGTTGCGGTAGGCCATAACGCCATGGCGGCGCTGCTGCTTGCCAGCATGATTTGGTTATGGTGGCGAAATTCTGCGGCCGATGCGGCGAATGGATAAAAAAACAAGGGGGTCGGCATTGAGATTGGCAATCCGCCTTTGAACATGAATAGCGCAATAAAAGCCCCTGCCTAAGACTAGGCTAATTACCGCTAAGCTTCGCGCATGATAAATGCTCTGCTATTTTTGACCCGCCCTGGCTTTGAGCCAGACCTCACCACCGAACTGGGCGCTTGGCTGAGCGAGCGAGATGTTGCGGTTGCGCCCGTAGCGGCCGGTCCAGGCGCGTTGATGGTTCGTGGTACACCTGGTCAGATGCAAGCGATTTGGCAGCGTTGGCGGGATTGGCGTACTGAGTCCGTGTTCACCCGTGAATTTTTAGGTGTGTTGACCGAATTAAACGCCTTGGCACGCGGTGCCCGTGTGGAAGCACTACTGGCCGCTTGGGCGGCGCACGAAACACCTATTTCTGACGTTTTTGTCTACGCGCCCGACGCCGAGAGCACCCGGCTGCTGCTGCCGATGACCAAATCGATTGAAAATTCGCTTAAAGCAAAGCTAAAAATTACGCCAGAAGCTTATGACACCAGCTTACACATTGTCTTTTTGAGCAGCGACCACTGCTTCGTGTGCATCGCTCATCAACACAAATCTGCGCCTGCGCCGGGTGGTATACCCCGGCTAAAATTTCCGCCCGCAGCACCCAGTCGCTCGACGCTAAAACTTGACGAAGCCTTTCTCAGCTTGCTTAGCCACGCCGAGCGCGCCCGTTGGATTGAGCGCGGCATGACGGCGGTGGACTTAGGAGCAAGCCCTGGCGGTTGGAGCTATCAACTGGTGCGCAGGGGTATTTCGGTTATCGCTATTGATAATGGTGCCATGTCAGACACGCTGATGCGTTCCGGTTTGGTGCAACACTTTCGCGAGGATGGCTTTCGCTACAAACCTAAACGCCCAGTCGACTGGCTAGTCTGTGACATGGTCGAGCAGCCGCAAAAAGTTGCGGCACTGGCGGTTCAGTGGTTGCTGGAAAAACGCTGCAAATTTGCCATCGTCAATTTAAAACTACCAATGAAAAAGCGTTTTGCCGAGTTGCAAAAATGTCGCGCCATCGCAGCGACCCAGCTTGAGGCGTCTTTGGTATGGCGCTGCAAGCAGCTTTACCATGACCGCGAAGAGGTTACAGTGTTGCTAACACGCTCCGAATATTTGCGCTAATTGTCGATAATTGGCGCATGCAACAACTTCACGCACCTAGAGCCACCGTAGCAATGCTTGTGGCATGATCGCCAGCCCGAAAGCACGCCGCGCAGATCATGTTTGCGCTACCTAGGCATATGACTCAATTCAAACATGGCCAGCACTGAAGCGCGCGGGCCCCGCCAAATACTGCAAGCCGCGCGTTATTCCGCGCAAGGTCTTAAAGCCGCCTGGAAGCACGAGGCATCATTTCGTCTAGAAGTGTATTTGTTGCTGCTGCTGTTACCGGTGGCGTTTCTGTTAGGGCGGAGCGCGCTGGAACGCGCAATTTTAGCGTCCGTAGTGATTTTGGTGCCAACAATGGAACTTATGAATGG
>JAYTAO010000313.1:0-4015 GCA_043737435.1 Rhodanobacteraceae bacterium
ATGTTTTTCGTCGTGTATGCGCAGGCTGGCAGCCAAGCCGCCATGGCAACAAGCGCTGAGCAAGTGCAAGAACCAACACTTACAAGTTCAGCCGAGAAACCGCTGGAAGCCGAGGCTGCGCCAAACGTTACTGCCGCTGCACCGCCCGCTCCGACGAAAACAATCGCTAATAAACCCACGTTGGCGGATGGCGATACGCCGACTGCCGACATGCCAATTAAAGGCAATCCGAGCGGCACCTTGGCGGAACTACCCGCTGCTCAGAGACTAGCGATCAGTGTTCTAGCAGGGGTGTTTACCTTGATCGCCGCACTATGGATCGGCGCACGGCGCGACTAGTTGCGCGCGCCAATGACGAGTCTTTGTGGTAAACGGCATTTCTCTGTAGCCTGAGCGAAACAAAACTGGCCTCGACTTCATTGCCTCCGCAGGCATAATCCGCTTCTTTTAAAAGCTGAGTAACTGCGATGCGTACCCGAAAAGATTTAGCCAATGCCGTGCGGGCGCTGGCGATGGATGCCGTGCAACAAGCGAACTCCGGCCACCCCGGCATGCCAATGGGAATGGCCGATATCGCGGAAGTTCTGTGGAATGACTTCTACAAACATAATCCTAGCGATCCACACTGGGTGGATCGGGATCGATTTATGCTAAGCAACGGCCATGGCTCGATGTTGCAATACGCGCTTTTACATCTGTCAGGCTACAACCTGCCCCTGGAAGAGTTGAAACATTTTCGGCAACTGCACAGCAAAACACCTGGTCACCCAGAAGTTTTTGAGACAGCGGGCGTTGAAACCACCACCGGCCCACTCGGCCAAGGCTTGGCCAACGCAGTTGGTTTTGCGCTCGCGGAAAAAGTGTTGGGCAAACGCTTCAACCGCCCGGAACACCACATTGTTAATCATAAAACCTGGGTATTTTTAGGCGACGGCTGCTTAATGGAAGGAATTAGCCATGAAGCTTGCTCGCTGGCGGGCACGCTGGGCTTGAATAAATTAATCGCGCTTTATGACGACAACGGCATTTCCATTGACGGCAAAGTCGGCGGCTGGTTTACCGATGACACGCCTACGCGTTTTCGCAGCTATGGCTGGAATGTGATTGCGGCCGTCGACGGTCACGATAGCACAGCGATCAAAGCCGCCATAGAACAAAGTACCCACAGCGAGAAACCGACGCTGATCTGTCTAAAAACCATCATCGGCTTTGGTTCGCCCAACAAAGCCGGCACCGAAGGCAGCCACGGCGCACCGCTGGGCAAAGACGAAGTTGCACTGTCGAAGGCCCAATTAGGCTGGAACTACGGCGCATTCGAGATCCCTGCCGACATTTATGACGCCTGGGACGCGAAAGCACGCGGGCAAAGCGCGCAAAATGCTTGGAATTCGCAATTTGCGCGATACCAAGCCGCATTCCCTGAACTTGCCGCCGAATTTGCCCGGGTGATGCGCGGCGATCTGCCGGCGGGCTATAGCGATACGGTCAACAACTTAATTGCGAAGTTTGCCAGCGATGGCGTCAGCATCGCCAGCCGCAAAGCCAGTCAAATGGTGTTAGACGTGATCGTGCCTGCCTTACCGGAACTGCTGGGCGGTTCGGCCGATTTGGCGCACTCCAACTACACCATTGTAAAAGCCAGCGTCGACGTCAACTCTGCGGCCGGCGGCAATTACGTCTATTACGGCGTACGCGAATTTGCCATGACTGCGATCGCCAATGGCTTGAGCCTGCACGGCGGGCTCATTGCTTACACCGCAACATTTTTGGTGTTTTCCGATTACGCCCGCAATGCAGTGCGGCTGAGCGCGCTGATGGGCATTCGCAATATTCACGTCTACACCCACGATTCCATTGGTTTAGGCGAGGACGGCCCCACGCACCAGCCAGTGGAACACCTCGCCAGCCTGCGCTTGATGCCGAATTTAGACGTTTGGCGGCCCTGTGATGCGGTGGAATCGGCGGTGGCGTGGAAGCTGGCCGTTGAGCGCAAAGGCCCAAGCGCGCTGGTGTTCTCCCGGCAAAATCTGACGCATCAGCCACGCAACAGCAAAACTATCGAAAATATTGAACGCGGCGGCTATGTTTTGACCGACACCCTAAACGCGTCAGGCCAACCTGATTTAATTTTGATCGGCACCGGTTCGGAGCTGGATCTAGCAGTGCAAGCCGCCGTCAAACTCAATGCCGCAGGCATTGCCACCCGCGTGGTTTCCATGCCCTGCACCGCCCGATTCGATGCCCAAGACGCGGCATATCGTGAATTCGTGTTGCCGATTGCTTGCCGTAAACGCGTCGCCGTGGAAGCTGCGAGCGCGGATTATTGGTGGAAATATGTCGGTTTCGACGGCGCCGTGATTGGCATGCACAGCTTTGGCGCCAGTGCGCCGGACAAAGCACTGTATCTGGAGTTTGGCATCACGGTGGATGCGATTTTGGCGGCGGCTAAGCGTTTGTAATAGGTTTTACTTAAACCTAGAAACCGCAGTTGGACGGACAAAAGGGTGCATTTTTTTGGCGTTCCAGCAAGGCGTGAAGAGGCAGCATGCTCATTGCCTGCAACGACGAAACGACGATGCTGGGGAGTCAAAAAAGTGCTCAATTTTGTTCGTAGCGACCTTCACCCACAAGGTAAACTTCGGAATATCTAAATTATTCAACATATTCATAGCTTTATCGGAGTTAGTCAGCGGTCAACTGCGGTTTTTAGGTTAAAAGCTTCCGGCTTCAAAATATACAGCGCACCGCAATACGGGCACTTCTCGGTGCCCGTTGCTTCGATGGCCAGCATCACGCGCGGGTGCGAATTCCACAACGTCATGCCCGGCATCGGGCAGCTGAGCGGCAAGTCGGCTGCGGTGACGTTGTATATATTCTTTTCGTTCGCTGGAATTAATTTTTGCTCAATCGTATTGGCGCGAGCCATGGTGCAACCTTTAGGTTTTTAACGGGCCAAAGTGTACGCTGCGCATCTTATTTACGCACCGTCGTTGGCGGATTTAGGTAGTTATGTCAAATTTACCCGCCGCTAGCACTATTATTTCG
Organism: Rhodanobacteraceae bacterium; assembly: GCA_043737435.1. GTDB lineage: Bacteria > Pseudomonadota > Gammaproteobacteria > Xanthomonadales > SZUA-5 > JANNYA01. Next base: position 3,046 of record JAYTAO010000313.1, read on the forward strand.
AACCGTCAAAAAGCGAAATTAATCGTCATTGAAGGCCCGGATGGAGCTGGCAAATCCACGCTGCAGCGCGGAATGGCCGCGCAATTGTTAACTCGGGGCATCCAGGTTGTGCAAAGTCGTGAGCCTACGACCGGCCCACATGGCACCGCCTTACGCCAAGCGGCGCTGCGCCAGCGCTTGGCACCGGAGCAAGAGCTAGAATTACTGCTGCAAGATCGGCGCGCACATGTGCAAGAGGTAATTGCGCCAGCATTGGCGCGTGGGGATTGGGTGATACTGGATCGTTACTATTTTTCCACGATTGCTTATCAAGGCGCTGCTGGGCTGGATTTGGCGATGTTGCAAGCGGTCAATGTAGCCTTTGCACCGCCGCCGGATGTGCTGTTGCTGCTGGATTTGCCGGTCGCGGAATCGCTTAAGCGAATTGCATCTCGTGGCGTGGCAAGCGATGAATTTGAGCGCCCGAACACGCTCAAACGCGTACGGGAAATTTTCCTGACCTTCGCCTCACTGCCCTATGCCGCGGTTTTAGATGCCCGCTTAGCACCAGAGGCATTATTGCACGCAGCGATTGCGGCGCTAACTCGCCTCGGGGCTATTGAAAGCAAGAGTGAGCGTCAATTTTTTAAATCTTGATTTGATCAATAGGGATCGTTAGGCGCTTCGGCATCACCCAAAACGTGGCCTAATTTTTCTCTTATTCTATTAGCAACGGCTATGCGCGCAGCGGCCATGCTGATACGGCTGTCGCTTAATCCAGGCACCCAAGGTCCAGGAATGCTGCCGATATGGATACCTTGAGCGCGGTAAGTAGCACGTTCATCTGCGCTTGCCAGCTGAAGTTTTGCGCTGTTAAGGTAGTGCTTGGCTTGCGCTCGCCGATACAGCTTAGGAAATTTGTTCAGCCAAACCACGGCTAAATCCCGGTTTTTTGTGACCAGTTTTACCAACGCCGACTTGGCAGCACCTA
>JAYTAO010000314.1:0-1504 GCA_043737435.1 Rhodanobacteraceae bacterium
GGAAACCACTGCGAACAATAAGCCGCGCACTTCATTAAAGAGGGTGGCGGAAAGCCGTAACGCGCCGTAGGCCAACAGCATCGCCATCGGCACTGCCAAAGGTGCCAGTTTCGGGTCAAGCGCATCGATAATGTGCTTGAAGGTAATCGGAATACCCAAATTGGCAACTTTGGCAATGCTCAAACTGAGCAAAATCAATGCAACTCGACCGCGATAGCGCCATAAATAGGGCATCAACATAGCGAGTGCGCGGCGAATTCCTGCCGGACTCGCTTTGTCGGTGCTTTTGCCAGCTGCCGCCGCAGCTTCAGCGCCGTTTGTAAGCTCGCTGACGCTAGTCGAAGTGTTAGGTGTCGATGTCATCGTGGGGAGGTAGTGGCTGGAGCGCGCAATTGCAAGGTTTTTGCACCTGCCGATTGCAAAAACCGGCAAACGCGCTTGGACGCAGGTCAGTCAAGGCGCGCTAAACTGGCGTAACGATTTCGCTGCTGAGCATGACTAATGATTCCTGAATTACCCGACGCTGCCGTCAAGAACAGAGCGGTCAAGCTGAAGCCACTCGCCGCGTTAATCTTTTCCTCTCGCTGGCTGCAACTACCTCTCTATTTGGGCTTAATCGTGGCGCAGGCGATTTACGTGGTGCAATTTGTGCGTGAGCTGATCCATTTGTTGCACGCAACTTTTGGTCACGTCGAGCCGATTGCAGGCGCGGTTCCGCACAACGCTGAAACCGTGTTGATGTTGACGGTTTTGGGTTTAATCGACGTGGTAATGATCTCGAACCTATTGGTCATGGTGATTGTGGGCGGCTACGAAACCTTTGTTTCGCGTTTAAATTTAGCTGGCCACCCCGACCAACCTGAATGGTTGAGCCACGTCAACGCCGCCGTTTTGAAGGTCAAGCTGGCCACCGCGATTATCGGGATTAGCTCAATCCACCTGTTGAAAACCTTCATCGAAGCTGGCGTTGCACATTCGCAGCTTACTAACGATCAGATTATGTGGCAGACGCTTATTCATTTGGTTTTTGTAGTGTCCGCGATTGCGATTGCGTATGTGGATCGGCTAATGCAGCCGGCGTTGCCGAAATAATTTTGCGCCGAGCAAGGCTCATGCAGTAGAGGAAAATTCTTTGCTGTGCTTGTCAACCACTGAAAGATTCGAGCGTTGTGATGAATTGTCGCTAGCTATCTAAAGTTTCATGACTTTGGCGACGTTGAGGCATACAGTTCCTGAAATCCACTTTGAGGCAATACGCATATGAGCCTGCTCGCCCTACGTGAACAACTTTTCCATGCTGCCAGCGCAGCGGTGGCTGATCCGACGCCATTGTCGATACCCGATCCGCTGGTGCATTTTATGAATCGCACGAGCTTTGGGATCCGGGAATCGGATTATCAGCGGGCCGGGGCGATGGGTTACGCGGCATTTGTGGAATCGCAGCTAGTGCCGAGCGCGGCCGCCGCAAGTGCGATTGAAGCGGTCATTTCGGCGAATTTGCCTA
>JAYTAO010000315.1:0-9862 GCA_043737435.1 Rhodanobacteraceae bacterium
ATTTTACGAATTAGGCCGAACAAAATATCTTCCCATTAATAAAAGGCAGTTGAAACATGCCGAACTTCGACTTTCACCCTTATCTGATCACCGCAGAAATTCTGGCACTGGCGTTGGGTGTATTCGTCGCACTTTTAATGATTGGCGATGTGCTCAAACAACGACGTGCGCCTGCCACGACGGCAGCGTGGCTATTGGTATTGGTGGCGTTGCCCTACGTCGGCGTCGTTAGCTACCTACTATTTGGCGCGCGCAAACTGGCGCGGCCGCGACACCGCTTGGGCCGCTTACCGGCGGCGAGCTATCCGGTGGTCGAGGAAGGGCAGGCGCACCCCCTGGATTTATTACTTCGGGGCTTGGGCGTATCGGGCGCGGTCGATGGTCACAGGGTGCTAATACACACCGACCCGGAGCACGCCTTAAGCGATTTAATCGAATTGATTCGCTCCGCCAACACGCGCGTGCTGGTTGATATGTACGATCTGTATGGTGATGCCGTGGGTGCAAAAGTTTTCGCCGCATTGACCGAACGTGCCGCTGCCGGCGTTGAGGTGAAAGTGCTGGTGGATGATATCGGCTCGCTCGCTTTGCGCTCGGCTGCCGCACGGACTTTGCGCGCGGCAGGAGGGCAGCTGATTCGCTTTCGCCCGGTGACGCGGCTGATGGAACTACGCGTGGCGAATTTGCGCAATCATCGAAAAATTGTTGCAATCGACAGCCAATACGCGTGGTCGGGCGGGCGCAATATTGCCGAATGCTATTTGAGCGCCCTCCACGTTCCCTGTGCGTGGCAAGATTTCAGTTTTTCCATCGAAGGCCCCGCCGCCCGCGCATTGGAAAATATCGCGCTATCTGATTGGCAGTTCGCGACCGGCGAGCGCCTCGGCGCAGCCAGGGCAGATACCCACGCAGCGAGCCTGTCCGAGCCGCCCGTATGCGGCGAAAGTGCTCGCATCAACGCGCGCGTGCAGGTCGTTCCCAGCGGGCCGGACATGCGCGATGACACTTGGTACAGCGCAGTTTTGTCCGCTTGCTTTACCGCACAGCGCCGCCTTTGGCTGGTCACACCGTATTTTGTGCCGGACGAAGCACTTCAAAATGCCTTGGCGCTTGCCGCTAGGCGCGGCGTGGATGTATTGATTGTGGTGCCAAAACGCTCAGACAATCGCATCGTTGATTGGGTACGGATGAACTATTTACGCGAGCTTAGCCACTGCGGCGCCCAGTTGCATTTTTACGAACCGCGCATGCTGCATGCCAAATTGCTGTTGCTTGACGACAGCGCTGCCGCCGCGGGCACCGCCAATCTGGACGCGCGCAGCCTGTTTTTGAACTACGAAGTCATGACGGTGTTTTACTCGCACGCCGAAATCGCCGCCGTAGCCAGCTACATTCGCGCGCTGCTGCCCGAATGCAGCCAGCACATTAAGCGTGTAGGTTGGCTGCGCGACACGCTGAGCGCACCTTTGCGCTTATTGGCGCCGTTGTTGTAAGCAGAGTTGCCATAATGGTCGGTATGCGCGATACAAAAAACTTGATCAAGTTTCAGCAAAGCTGGGTGAAATTGTCAGCTAGCAACAAAGCACTTTGCATTTTTTCAGCCTTTGTTGCCGCTGTCGCCATCGGCATTTCACTTCGCTTTTATTGCTGGCAATCAAACCCAGAGCTTGCCTTTGAGCACTTTACGGGGCGCGCAATTCCAACGGATATCCAAGTGGTCGCGTATTCATCGCAGTTGAACGACAACTTCTTCCATTTCGGACATTACTTTCTACTGTCAGGGACGCCCGCTAGCTTGCGGAAATTCACAGACGGAACCACGCTTACGGAATCCACCGAGGATGCGCGGTGGATGTTGCCAAATGTTGCTTATCTTTTTGATCGTGGTTGGACTAAAGAGCAAGTCGTTATTGGCTTCGAAGATAATTCGCCGAGGAATTATTGGTATTTAATATTTTCGGGTGAGTCCGAGGCGTTGTACATACAGAACTAGTGTTGATGCTTCAGGATTGGCAGTCTAAAAAAACCTCCATTTCTCGGACGTTACCGGGTCGCCGCGCGATCTAGCTTTACCTTCGCTTCTGCGGCGCCGACTTACCCGCTGGCTTAGCGCTGCGCTGAATACCGCCGCGTGGCCCGCGCGTGACTTCCGTGCGCGTGCCGCGTTCGACGCGCGCCGCTTCCGGCCGCGCACCTGCAGCACTAGGGCGGCCGCCGCTTTTGGTTCCCGGGCGTGTTGCGCCAGCCCGTGCTGTGCTGGGCCGGGCGCTCGTGGGACGTTTGCTTGCCGGTTTGGAAAATGTGCGAGCGGGCGGGGCGTCGGTCCATACTCGCTTGGTTCGCACTGGTTTTGCCTCCGTCGAGGCACCCGGAGCGCGTTCGCTACTGCGTGCCGGTCGGGCATCAGTCCAAGTCTGTACCGGTTTGCTCAGCCTTGCTTCGCCCCAAGCGTTGCGTACTCGAGCGATGGGCGCATCGCCGCTTCTTTTCGCGCGATCCTCAGCCATTGGCCGCTTATTTTCCCAAACGCGGCCTGTCGCAGCCCGCGCTGCACCCACTCTGGGTGCACGTGTCTTGCTGGCCGGTCGAGCTGATGGCGCGTTGCCGCGCACCGTGGTTTTAGCGGTGGTTTTGACGGGCGCATCGCCCCGGCCTTTACGCGGTGCGCTCGCAACCCCTGGGCGCGGCCCACGCGTGAATACTTGTTTGGGCTCGACGCTTTTCGGGGCGGCGGCACCCGCACGCAATTGCACCAGTTCGGCGTCAGTCAAGTTGCGCCAACGGCCCAGCTTGATATGCCCCAACTCGACATTCATGATCCGCACCCGGGTTAGTTTCAGCACTTGATAGTTAAACGCTTCCGCCATTTTGCGAATTTGGCGGTTCATACCTTCGGTCAGCACGATGCCAAAAGTCATCGCCGAAACTTTGTAGGTTCGGCACGGCTTGGTGGTGCGCCGCAAGATGCGTACGCCGGTAGCCATGCCGCTCAAAAACGCCGCACTGATTTTATGATCGACCGTGACTAAATATTCTTTTTCATGATTGTGCTCAGCACGCAAAATTTTGTTGACGATATCGCCATCGTTGGTCAATAAAATGAGCCCGTCAGAGTCTTTGTCTAGCCGGCCAATCGGAAAAATTCGCTCGTGGTGTCCGACAAAATCTATAATGTTGCCGTCCACGCGGGTGTCGGTAGTGCACTCAACATCAATGGGTTTATTCAGCGCAATGTAGACGCGTTTTGGGATTTTGAAGGCGGCGATCAATTCGCCATCGACGCGCACTTCGTCCTTATCGTCTACATAAGCGCCGACATCGACAATTTCTTCATTGACCGTGACGCGGCCCGATTCAATCCACAAATCAGCATCGCGACGCGAGCAAATGCCACGCTCGGCAAGAAATTTATTTAGGCGTAGACGCTGGGTATAGAGCGCGTTGTTGCCCGCGTCATCTTGCCCAGTTATGTCTTCATCGTCGTCGAAATCACTCATCGTGCCGCAATCCTTGCTGATATTTCTTAACATTATCAAGGTACGCGGCTTAACGTATGCGTGTGAAATATAGAGCCCAACAGTTTAAAAATTAAAATTCAGGCTGAAAGGGAAGAAAACAACACTTTGCAGGCACAAGGCTTCGCGCCATACTTAGGCTACGCCGCTATTAATTTGACTTGAATGTTTTGCTCCAGGCAAAACAATATTTTGATTTGAATGTTTTGCTCCAGGCAAAACAATCCCGGCCCCATCTTCATCAGTTAATTGGAATCGAAGCCACGCGCATGAGCTCTTATATTGAAGTCCCAGCTGGGCAGTTTATTTTTCGCGAAGGCGATCCCGGCAACGAAATGTTTATTATTGAAGCGGGCGCGATCGAGATTTTGCGCGCGGTGCGCGGCACAACTCCGCTTGCGGTACTAGAACCAGGTGATTTTTTCGGCGAAATGGCGGTGCTGGAAGATCAACCCCGATTTGCCTCGGCGCGTGCCAAAGAAACGTCTAGGTTACTACGCGTGGACCGTTCCGCGTTCGCGCAATTGGTGCAGGATAATTTTGAAATCGCGGTACGAATCATGCGCAAGCTGGCGTTACGTTTACGACGCACCGAGCAAAGTCTGCAAACAGTCAGCACCGAATTAAACGACATCAAACGGCGTTTGAGCTCGCAATCAAATGATGCGCAAACTTTTAAAGCCCAGCTGCCGGAAATACCGGTGGTGCAAGAGCTGTTATTGAAGTTGGTACATTCAGGGGGTTCTGAGTTTGCGATCTCAAGTAATCTAAAAGAATCTTTGGTGGGCCGCCCGGATCCAGTTACCGGCGTGGTGCCAGAAATCAATCTCGGCATGTTGGATGAAAAACGCACCTTGAGCCGACGCCACGCAAAAATTCTGGTAGAAGGCCGAGTGGCTTTCGTGCGCGAAGAAGTTGGAACCTCCAACGGCACTTTCCTGAATGAGCAAAAATTGCGCACCGGTGTGCCGATTCAAATCAACCCACAAGATGTACTGCGATTTGGCGCCATTGAACTAACGGTCACCGCTGCTTAAAACGAATTTGGTATTGCACTTTGGCCCGCACCAAAAAATTCTCAGCCTTCGCCTAGGAAATAAGCCCTATGAATACCACTCCCATCGTCGACTTTAACGATTTAAACCTTTCCGTGTTAGACGATCTTACTGAGCTGCAAGGGCGCAGGATTTTGTTGGAAGGCCGACTGAAGCAAATGGATGATCGTCGCGGCGATGTTGCGCCAGCGGTGTATCTACGCGTACGCGCCGACTACGAACAGCAGCGCAAAAAGCTCGAAAACGAGGAGCAGCCGCTCAAGCAAAGCGCGAGAAGCATTTATGCGCGGGTTCGGGATCGTATTGATGCGTTGGAGCGCGAAGAGGGCGATGCCCGGCTAAATTTGCAAGAGCTTGAGTTTAGGCATTCCTTAGGTGAGTTTGATAAGCCACAGTTTAATGTGCGTAAGGCTGAGATCGACGCCGGAATTAACGGCCGCGCGGCAGATTTTGGTCATGCCAAGCAAATCCGCGAACGCTTTCTTTCAATTTTCGGCAGCGAGGCGGAATTATCCGAGCCGACCAAGGCCGAGGTCGTCTCGGAAACGGTGATCGTTTCACCCGTGTCCATTCAAGCGCTGCAGCAAGCGGCACCTTCGATGCATTCGACGATTCAGCAAGCGCCGGCATCACCACAAATTCCAGGTATGCCGCCCATTCCCGGCATGCCGCCCATTCCCGGCATGCCACCGCTTCCAAACGCGCAAGCACCGAAGCCACCACTAGTGCCCGCCGCTGAGCCGGCAAAAATTGAGACCGCGAGAATGGAGCCGCAGAAGGTGGAACCTAGACGGCCCGCCAACCCGGATGCCACCGTGGTGTTTAGGCCCGGCCGATTGACGCCCATGAACCCTGAAGCCGGTATCGCACCAACAATGTTGAGCCTTAAGCCCATTCACGTGGGTAGTGATTCGGCGTGCGACGTGCGCATCAATGCACCGGGCGTGCAGCCTAAACATGTAGAAATTTGCCTGACCCGGGCCGGTTTCATTCTTAAAGACCTCGGTGGCGGCGGTTTGGTGCTGATTGATGGTCAAAGCATCACCGAGCAGCTACTTCGCGATGGCGATGCGGTGCAAATTGGGCCTGCGCGTTTTAGCTTCAAGCTAGCTTGAGGCTGACGAGACCGCCAGATTGATTCGCACCACTGAGTTCGTTGGTGTTGTTTTAGTGACTGCGTTTTAAGCTACTATCAGCGCAATATTTTTGGTGTCTTATACCTATGTCTTTAGAAATTCAAACCAGTGATCTTGGCAATTTCAAACTGATGCGGCTCATTGGGCGCTTGGACACGGAAACATCTGCCGATTTTGAATTGGCTGCTTATGATGCAAACGAAGCTGGAGCTAAGCATTTCGTCGTTGATTTGTCTGAAATTAGCTATGTTTCTTCAGCTGGCCTGCGCGTGCTGCTGGCGCTGGCAAAAAAGCTGGACGGCAATGGCGAACTCAAATTGGCGAGCATTAAAGGCGTGGTTCGGGAAGTTTTTGAAAAGTCCGGATTCGCTAAGCTCTTTGCGATCTACCCTGACGTGCAATCCGCGGCCGGCGGTGCGCCTGGCGCGTCGGTACCGCCGCCACGTTCGGTGTCTAGCGATGCCGCCAAGTTGCTCGGTGCCAGTTCTAGCTCGGCATCTTCGCGTGCTGCAGCGCAGGGACCTGCCGCTGAAGGCAATTGGTGGGCTAAATTACTGGCAATGATTGGCGTTGGTAAAAAATAACCTTGACTGAGTAGATCATGGTTGGAAGTCCTCAATTAAAGCCATCGCAAGTTGCCGCCCGCGCCGCCGCCACTGCGAGCGCCGCGGAAATTGATTTGGCTTACGGCTTGGAGCCCATTTACGAATCCGGTAGCGACCCCCGCTTGGTTCCTTTGTCCACCACCGCAAAAATTCGCTGCCCGCATTGTTTTGAACGTAATGAAATTTCGGTCGAAACGATTTATGGCAGCCAACGCTACATTCAAGACTGCCAAGTTTGCTGCCAATCCATCGCGCTTAGCGTTGAAGTGGCAAACGGTGAATTGGTCAAAGTTAGCGCTGAGCGGGGCGACGGCTAGTCTGGTCGCTATTGATCACCGGATTTCAGGCCGCTGAAGCCTCTGCCTAATTGCGCTATTTTTTCCGTTGCCAGTATGGCTCAACAGCGCTTTTGTGCTTACCATCCGGAGCATTTGCCAAGGCCGCATCGGTGAAAAGATTCGTTTGCCCTTTTCCGAAAAAATTTCATTAGTCCTAAGTCGCTTGGCCTAAGCAAAAGCGACTCCATTCGTACTAAAATTTTTTCAGCGCGAACTTTGCCGTTGCCCCTCGGCTAAAAATACTGCGACTGATTGCGCGACATTTAAGCTTTCCACTTTGCCGCTGCCGGGGATTGCGGCCCGCATTTCACAATGGGCAAGTAACGCATCACTAACGCCCGCGCCCTCGGCACCAAAGACGATCACGCAACGCGGCGGTAGTTTTTGTTGCCACAACGATTTGGCTTGACGCGTGTGCGCGGCAACGAAAGTAAATCCCGCCGCTTTAATCGCGACAAAATCGCCCGCACTCTGCAAATGCAGCAAGGGTTGCGCTTCCGCGCCCCCTTCGGCGACCCGATAAGTTGCGCCGCTCAAATCGGTTTGGGTGCCTGGGCTCATCATTACTGCATCGCTGTCAAAATGCGCAGCATTGCGCAAAATTGCGCCCAAATTATGCGGATTTGCAACGCCATCCAGCAGCAACAGACGGACAAATGCCTTGCCTTTGAGCGACTCTAAAAGTGGCGCCAACGCCGGTTTAGGTGCGCGCACGATATCGGCGACGACGCCCTCGTGATGTTCGGTGGCGGCAAGCCGACTCAAATCATCCAGTTCGACCTCGCGGTAGCCTATTTTATTTGCCGCGCACCAGCGCAGCAGATCACCGAGTTGGTTTTGCGCGCTGCGATGATAATAAACTTTGCGGATCGCCTCCACGCGATGCCGCGCTAGCCCCAAAATGGCGTGTTTGCCATAGATGCGTAGCTCTTTGCTGCGATTTTCCTGGATATTTACGTCCGCGGCGTCGTGCTCAAAGTCCTCGTCCACACTGGACTGGGCTTCGCTAGCAGCTTGGTTTGCGGGGCGTTCATTGAGCGTTCGTGCCAACGGGCGCTCATTGTTGCCTCGACCATAGGGCCGAATGGGCCGATCATGTCGGCTTATCGCTGGGCGCGGCGAGTCGTTGCGTTCCGGCCGAGCTTGGCGCTCATCTGGCCTGCGCTCCGGGCGGTTGAGGTGCGCTTTGGGCGTACCCCAGGGGCTGGTTGTCGATCCAGAAACGTTGTTCGCGCCCCGATCAGCAGTCATTTCAACGCGCGAAATCGATTTTGGTGCGCGCTCGCCCGACAGCTCCCGAAAAGCGGGGCGCTCAGATTTACCGGTACTGGTTCGGTCTTTGGCTTTATTGAAGGGCCGATCTGAATAGTTGCTCATAGGTTGAAATTAACGTGTCAGCTTGTTGATTCGTCGATCATACGCCGCCGTCTGCTGGAAGCGGCTTCGCTTAACGGGTTTGGGGCGAACAATTTCGTATCCTTAACCTTTCAAAGAGCAAATTTATTTCCCAGCCCCCCGCCAAATCGACGCTCCGGCTGCCAAATCCGACACTTTGGTGGCAGCGACGGCCAAAGCCGTTCCGCCACCCGCAGGCGCGGCGGCAAAATTTGGTGCTGGCGCTGCCAGCGGTTCTGTTCATGCTCCTAGTCCAAGGACTTGCCCTCTACCAATTGTTTAGCCCGTTCTATCTTTGGCCGCCGAAAATCACGCTGCCTAAAGAATTAACTGAGCCAGAGGAACCACTTGAGTACGAAGTCAATTTAGACCCGGGCCCGATGGGGCCCACACCCACGCCTAAGCCGCCGGAAAACGCGTCGAAACTGACAGAAAGTGCGGCCGCTGCGCAAACGCAAAGCGCTACCGACGCAAGCTCAGCGGAAACTACGCCAGCAGCTGCGCCACCGCCCAGCCCAGTACAAACTGGCCCAGTACAAACTGGCCCAGTGCAAACTGGCCCAGTGCAAACTGGCCCAGTAAAAACTGGCCCAGTGCAACCCTCTCCGGCGCAAAATGCTGCGGCAGTAGTCAGCATTACCTATTCAACACCTGCGCCGCAGCCTTTGTTGGCTTTAGAAGCAACGCCCGCACCTAGCGCGCCTGATATTGTGTTGGTGCCGAGTCTAGAGCTAGCTGCAGAGGCCACCACCGATGCACCCGCACAAGAACGCGGCGCTGCGAATGGCGCACCGGCAAATTCGGACGCGATTTCGACGCCGGTACGCCCGAATTCGATGCTGGCGAATTCAGCACCTGAGCGGGCCGCTGCCGCACCGATTTCAATTTTACCGGGCGTACAAGCGCCAACAGTGGAGCCCGTGATCGCCGCAAATCCGGTAGCGAGGGCTGAACGGGCTATTGATCGCGCGCCGGTTGATTTGACGATTGCTGAAGAAAAACCGGTGCTGAATGAAGTTACTGCACCAGCGCCAGCGGTGGATGTCACCCGGCCCATGCGCGTGCAGCCCGAGAACCCGAAACCAGATCTAGGCGTTGAGCAAGCTCAACCCAATATGGCTAGGCCTGTAATGCCTGCGGCCGCAGCCCAACCCGTGCTTAGCCGTAGCGACGCCGCTAACACCCACCCCAGTCGCGCTCCGACACCGGATTTGCGCGTAGACGCTGACGCCGCCGCCCCAGAGATCGCAACGCCATCTGCGCCAGCAGCCCGCCCTGTGCTAACTAGAACTCCGGCAAAGTTAAGCGCTTCGGATTCGGTGCGTTTGGAAGTTGCGGTTGAGCAAATAGTGCGTCCGAGTTTGCCGGTGCAGGGGCCCATGGTGGCGACAAATGCGCCAGCGTCAGATATTCAAAAGTCAGATAATCAAAAGTCAGATAATCAAGCCTCAGCTAATCCGGCCTTAGATAGTCAAGCGTCAAATAATCCGGCAGCGGATGCCAGCCGTGCCGAACGATCCCCGGCAAATCGGAGCGCGGCTGCAATTGCGCCCGATTCAGCGGCGTCGACGGCAGAAAATTCCGCAACGCCTGTTAGCAGCGGTGCAACCGGCCTGCCGTCCGATCCGTTTGCGCGTGCGGGTTCCGGCCGAGGTCCGCGCGACTTGCTAGGGCAAGGAATGGATGCCGCCGCCGCTCAGGTTGGTGAAAACCCCGCAGATACTTATGCGCGCGGCAATGCCTTTCGCCGCTATAGCGATCCTTTTGCCGACGATGCGCCCAACCCTCTAGCGGGTTTGCGGCTACGCGAACCGCAGC
>JAYTAO010000316.1:0-4011 GCA_043737435.1 Rhodanobacteraceae bacterium
GCCGGTGTCATGCAGGGCTGGGAACGCTGCGCTGCCATCGTCGCTAGTAATTTGCACCGGCAAATCGAATGGCCAAGTTTTAAGGTGATCGCGGTTATAGAGTGCGCCCACTTTCGCGGTGAATGCGGCGCGCGCGGCCGAGCGAAAATCCGTTTGTAAGGCGGCTATGTCCCGGCCTTCCGACAGAACTTCCCCGGCTGGGCCAAGCACGACGATCCGCAGCATCAGATGGTTCGCAAGCGTCGTGGCGTCAAAGTCGGTTTCGGCAAATGCCTCGCCGCAAATTTTGCTTAAGAAGCGCGCCAGCGCGGCCGCCATTGAATAGTCTGCAGAAGGCTGTTCGGCTTCTAAAAACGCGCGGGCGAAATCGGGGGCGGGCACCGCTAAACGGCGTAAGTGTTTTGGTAAAGCCTTGATCAGCGCCGCCGCCTTTTCTTCGCGCAAGCCTGGCACCAACCAGTCCAGTAGCGCTAAGGGTAGGGCACCCAGTTGTTCAAGCTTGACCACCGCGGTCACACCATCGTTTGCTGCGCTAGGATCAAACTGATAGCTGAGCAGCAATTGGAAACCGCCCGCCATCAGCTCGTCCGGAAATTCATGGTTCAGCGGCGTGGTCAACAGAATCAAGTCATTTACATGCAGGCGCAAGTTCGCTTCTTGATTGCGCCCAACCGGCGATTTCAGCCAGCTAATAAAAGCCGGCACGCTGCGTATATCGGCGGGCACGCGCGCGTCAAACCATTCGGCGATAGCCGATTCGGATTTCAGCAAACCGCGGCGGCGCAGCTTGTCTTCTTTCGCATGTGCCTCCAGACGCACGGCGGCATTGTGCGCAAACAGCCGATGTGGAGTGGAAACTTCGCCACCCGCCAGGGCATGCCGCAAAAACAGCTCACGGGTTTCGATGGGATTGATCAGCTCGTATTGCACCCGGCGCTTTACATAAATGGTTAGGCCCAATAGTGTGGCATCGACAAAACACATCACCCGCCCAGCGCGTTCGTCCCAAAACGGGTCGTAGTGGCGCTTTTTAATCAGATGCGCGCCGATAGTTTCTAGCCAAACCGGCTCAATTTTAGCCACGCCAATCGCCCAGACTTTTTGCGTATCGAGCAGCGTATCCGCCATCACCCAGCGCGGGCTGCCTTTGATCGCGGAGCCTGGGAAAATCTGGAATTTGCGCTGCCGCGTGCCTTTGTAGACCCCTTTTTCATCATGCTCGCCGACTTGACCGATCAATGCGGTTAGGAGCGCGCGATGTAGCGCTTCAAAGCTGGCGGTATTGTCATTGTTAGTCCAACCCAATTCGCGCGCGGAGTTGCTCAATTGCTGATGCAAATCGCGCCATTCGCGCAGGCGCATAAAGCTCAAGAAATGATTGCGCGCCCAATCGCGCAGCTTGCTTTGCGTTAGTTCCTGGCTTTGAAACTGATAGGCGTCCCATAATTTTAGCCAGCTCATGAAATCGCTGCGTTCATCATTAAACGTCGCGTGCGCAGCATCGGCGCTACCGCGCTTGTCCGCTGGGCGTTCACGCGGGTCTTGAATCGACAAACCAGCGGTCAAAACCAGCATTTCTTTTAAGCAGTTTTCCGACTTTGCGGCAATCAACATACGCGCGTAATGCACATCAATGGGCAGCTCTGCCATTTGCCGACCGAGCTCAGTGAGCGTGCGTTGTTCGGTGATTGCGCCTAGCTCGCTCAATACCAAATAGCCATCGTTGATCGCGCTGTTATCCGGCGGCTCAACAAATGGAAACGCGCGCGGATCCCCCAAATTAAGCCGCAGCATGCGCAATAGCACGCCCGCGAGCGAGCTGCGCAGTATTTCCGGGTCGGTGAAGGCCGGACGCAGTTGAAAATCCAGTTCTTCATACAACCGCACACACACGCCCGCCGCGACTCGCCCGCAGCGCCCGGCGCGCTGGTTCGCGCTGGCTTGGCTGATTGCTTCGATGTGCAGCCGCTCAATTTTTGAACGCGGCGAATAGCGCGCAACCCGTGCGGTGCCGGTGTCGATCACATAGCGAATGCGCGGTACGGTAATCGAGGTTTCCGCCACGTTGGTGGCTAACACAATTCGGCGTTTTGGCCCCGGCTGAAATACTTTGTCCTGCTCGCTGGCAGACAATCTGGAGAACAGTGTGACGACTTCGGTCTCACGAAAATTGCGTCGTTCAATCGCCGCTTGCGCATCGCGGATTTCCCGTTCGCCTGGGAAGAACACCAGCACATCGCCGCCGATTGAATTGGGCGTTTCGCCATTGAACTCTTCGATCGCGGCAATAATTGCTGACGGCTGCGCGCGTTCGTTGCGCTCGTCCTCGTCGCCGGAGATCGGGCGATAGCGCAACTCAACCGGAAAGCCACGGCCTTCCACGGTAAACACCGGCGCGTTATTAAAATGCGCGGAAAAACGCGCGGTATCAATAGTTGCCGAGGTGATGATGACTTTCAAATCCGGCCGTTTCGGCAGCAGCTTTTTGATGAAACCCAGCAGAAAATCGATATTGAGTGAGCGCTCGTGCGCCTCATCAATAATTAGTGTGTCGTAGTTGCTCAAGTTTCGATCAGACTGCGTTTCAGCTAGCAAAATGCCGTCAGTCATAAACTTGATCAGCGTTGAATCGCCAACCGCTTCGGTAAAACGCACCTGCCAACCCACGACGCCACCCAATTCGCAGTTCAACTCTTGCGCGACGCGTTTTGCGACGGTTTTAGCCGCGATCCGGCGCGGCTGGGTGCAGCCAATCATGCCCAAAATCCCACGTCCCGCGCTTAAGCAAAGCTTGGGCAATTGCGTAGTTTTACCCGAGCCGGTTTCACCCGCAACAATGACTACTTGATTGCGACTAATCGCCTGGATCAAGTCCTGCGCATAGGCCTGAATAGGCAAAGCTTCATCAATGCTGATCTTGGGCACGCGCGCTTTGCGCGCTTCTACTAGCGCCTTAGCTTTTTCGAAATCAGCTTGGAAACGAATGCGGTCGTTGTGATCCAAGGCCAGATTTTGCACGCGTTGCCAAGCGCTGCGAAGCCGATTTTGTAGTCGGGCGGGGATTAGATGAAAGGCGGGCCGTGCGCCGCCTGGGGCTGCTATCGCGGTGGCAGGTTGTGCCGGACGCCGTGACCGCTGCTGATTTTTGCCTGCATGTGCGGGCGAAGTTTGATCGGACATATTGGTTTAAGCCGTTGCGTCCTGACAGCGCAACAATGCGTGTTTCCAGCTCAGTAAGATGGTATCTGCGGTTATCAATGTTGCTCGGTGCACACATGCTGTCGCCGCGATCATCAAATCGAAAGGATCGCCATGAACGCGCGAAAAAGCCCCCGCGTTTTTTGCAACTTCTGATGTAACTGGCAATTCGATAAATCTTCTTGCGCTTGCAAAACGATGGATTTGAGCCAGCGCTGCTGGTTGTATTGCGCCGCGCCGTTCCGTCAACATTTCGAGTTCTAGCCATACGCAAGCACTAACAGCAACTGTTCCTGCCTGATCGCATGACTCAATTTCCCTTCGCGCCTTTGCGCCTATTTTTTTAGGCGCAGTTACCATCCATATGATGGTGTGGGTATCCAACAAGATCACGGCGATTCGCGCTCAATTGTAAACACGGAATATTCGGGTGGTAACGCTGCCAAATCATCCAACATACCCTCCATGCAACCAAATAGCGGAGGCAATTCGTTGGCGCGCAAAGCGGGCGGGGCTAAGCGGCTGATCGGCTTACCACGTTTGGTAATGACGATAGATTCGCCGGTTTGATAAACGCGATCCATTAGTTCCAGGCAACGCGCTTTGAATTCAGTGGCGGTAATTGACATTTCCATAGCTAGATGACCAGTTTGGGTGACTGGTTGGATTATGCAGCAGTTTTAGTCAGATTAATGCGTAATGCGCGCGCATCTATGGAGAATGCGTATCTGAATCAGTAGTAGAAAAGTTTTGGAGCATATCTGCCACCGATGCTATATCGCTTTCTGAGGAGGTGGCCCCTGCCAGCAGCAC
>JAYTAO010000317.1:0-1501 GCA_043737435.1 Rhodanobacteraceae bacterium
GGCATTGCGCGCGGTTTAGGCTATGCGCACGAACATAAAATTGTGCACCGCGATGTCAAACCGGTGAACATCATGTTTCGCGACGAAGCGCAACCGGTAGTAACGGATTTTGGCATTGCAAAATCCTTGGACGCCAGCCATGTTTTTACGCAAGCGGGTGGAGTGATCGGCACGCCGCACTATATGAGCCCAGAGCAGGCACAGGGAATGCCGTTGGATGGACGCAGCGATTTGTACGCACTGGGCATTATGATGTACGAAGTTCTGGTCGGCAAAGTGCCGTTCGATGCCACCGACCCGTTGCCCATTCTCTACATGCACGTGCAGCAACCACCGCCAAGCTTGCCGGATGAATTTGCCGCACTACAGGCTATTTTGGATCGATTGCTAGCCAAATTGCCAGAGCAACGCTTTCGAACCACCGCCGAGTTTGTCACGGAGCTTGAACCGTTTTTAGGCAAGCTCAAAACCGGGCGCGTGACGGTGGTGGTGCCTACGCGCACGCCCGATACCGTGGTTGTGGCTAGGGAAGAACCCGCTGTAAAAGTTTTGCCCATCGGGCCGCCCATGGTGGAGCCGCGCATTGAGCGACACGTGCAAGATGCTAAGCCACGTTTAGAAAGCGCACGATCAGAACCTTCGGGACTTGCGCGATCAACGGCAAACGATGCGCGCAGCGTTCTGATTAACATTCCCGGCGGTTACTCTAATGCTGGCATACGCGCTAATTCAACGAAGGGACTGCCCTTCAAAATGATTGGGGGTAGTTTTGCAGCGTGTGCATTTGCACTGACTATGGGCTGGTATTTTTACTCCGTCCCCGCACCCATCGGCGCAACTGCAACGTCGCAATTGCCGAAAGCAGGTGCGTCTTCAGAAACGTCAACAGAATCAATTCGCAGCGAATTGTTGAGCTCGGTGCGCAGCCACATGGCGCGCGGCGCACTCATTGAGCCGCCAGACAACTGCGCATTGGCGTTGGTCAGCCGAATTTTAGAGCAAGCACCTACTGACGCCTTGGCGTTGGGGCTGCTGAAAGATATTGGTGTTGGCTTAAGTGCCCAAGTGCGTGAGCGCTGGGGCCTTGGTAAACGCGCGGAAGCGCTAACTCTGCTGCGTGCCGGGTTAGACAAATTGCCGAACGATTTGGAACTCAACCGCACGCGCGCGGATTTACAACTGGAACTAGATCGGAGCGCCGCACCAACAACGCCGTCGCGCGCAGTGGAAAGCGATGATGTTGCCGCACTGCTGCAACACGCTGAAACCTTGTTTGGGCAAAGCCAATGGACCGCGCCTGCGGGCGATAACGCGGTCGAGGTCTTAAACCGAGTACTGGCACTGCAGCCCAAGCAAGCGAAAGCGATGGCCATGCTGGGCCAAATTGCCGATGGCTACGAAAAAGTGGCGCTGACTTGGCGTGACCGAGGCCGTCCAGATCAGGCGCTGGCACAAGTGCGCAATGGGCTTAAGGCGCAGCCCACGAACGCCAGATTGCTGC
>JAYTAO010000318.1:0-9822 GCA_043737435.1 Rhodanobacteraceae bacterium
TGTGATCGAAAAGAAGGCAAAGGACGGAGTTTCGTCTTTGTCGCCAAACCAGCGTCTGGTTTATTGCTTATGGGTCACAGATTACTGCATGCGCAATTCCGGCGATTTGACGCAAGTTGACGATCTTTACAAAGGCTGTTTATTTGAAGCGACGCGTTTAGCCCAGTTGCTTTCCCTTGCGTTTACAAACGAATCATTCTCATTGCCCCAGGCACAATTGGAAGCGGAGTATTTGAGTCGATTCGAACGCATTTGCAATGAGGTCACGGAAAGCCGATTAAACTAAGATTTCGTACTGGCGCGCGATTCGATAGGTTCGAGTAAAACAGGCTAGGCTTACTGCCCCCACCCAGGCGAGATCAAGGGCGTGCTAACCATCACCGCAAATGCAGCGAAAGCCCGATTCGACGAATTTTTAAATATTGCGCAGCGTGAGCCTGTGCGGGTTCTGCGGCACGAACGAGTTATTGGTGTAATGGTCAGCGCTCAAGACTTTGAGGCAATGCGCGTGTTTTTACGCGAACCGGCTAGCGCAAACACTGGCGCAAAATTCCCAGCAGGCGAACCTAAGCCAAGCACAACTGGATGTGTTGCTGGCTGACGAAAGCTGAGTGTGCCGAAGTTGAAAGCGCCGCCCTTCACTACCCCCGCCGAACCGCGATCCCCGCCTTCGCCGCCCACTGATGCACGTCACCGCGCGCTAACGCCACGCCGATCACATCGGGAAATTGATCCGGCGTGCAGGCAAACGTGGCGCAGCCTAAACTGGCGAAATAATTCGCATTGCCCGCATCAAATGAAGGTGCGCCGTCGTCATTGAGCGCCAGTAGCGCAATCACATTGACGCCAATACTGACCAGCTCCGCTGCGCTTGCACGCATGCGCACCTGATCGCCGCCCTCATAAAGATCGCTGATCAACACAAAAGTGGTGTGTTCGGGGCGCTTGATCAAGCCAGCGCAATACTGCAGCGCCATCGCGATATCGGTGCCACCGCCTAATTGCGTACCAAACAAAACATCCACCGGATCGGCCAGCATCGGCGTCAAATCCACAATAGCCGTGTCGAAAAGCACCAAGCTGGTCGACACCGCACGAATGGAGGCCAGCGTAGCGGCAAAAATGCTGGCATAGACCACGCTGGTCATCATCGATCCGGATTGATCGACGCACAAAATAATGTCTTTTAGGCTGCGGGTTTTGCGCGGTATGCCGGTCACTTCCGAGATCAACAGCACGCCTTTGCTATCGCCAGATGCCATTTCGGGCTGCCAGTTTTTCAAATTACGCCGAATCGTGCGCGGCCAGTCGATATCTTGGAAACGTGGCCGCCGGGTGCGACCTGCTCGATCCAGCGCGCCGCTCACCGCTTGTTTGAGTTTTTCCCGCAAACGCCGCTCGATTTGCTCGACAAGTTTTTTCACGACAATGCGCGCAGTGGCCTTGGTTTTTTCTGGGATTAGCTGCGACAAGCTCAGCAAGGTGGCGACCAAATGCACATCGACTTCGATGGTTGCTAGAGTTTCCGGTTCTAACAAAATTTGCTTCAGATCGCGCCGTTCAATCGCGTCTTTTTGCAGCAGTTGGATTACCGGGGTTGGGAAGTAGCTGCGGATATCGCCCAGCCATCGGGCAATATTGACTTTGCTTGCGCCCAAGCTTGCGCGCCGATTTCCCTCTTCGTATAGCTCGCTGAGTGCTTTGTCCATGCCGCGATCCAGCACGGATAAATCTGAGCCACAGGCGTCTTTGGCCGGCTCGCCAAGAATTAAGCGCCAACGGCGGTTGTTGCTCACAGGAGCAACTCCAAAATAGTCGGCAACACCAGTTGCATTCGCGCCGCATCGAACGCGCTGGCCACATTCAACGCTTTTGCGGCTGACGCGCCCTGCCCGCTTGCTACTTTTTGTGCAATGACGCGGCGTTCGTTGCTATCGAACTCGGAAAAGGCACGCCGTAATGCGGGCAGTAGCGCGACGAAATCTTCTTCGACCAAGCCGCTAACCCAGCCATCAATTACGCTAAGCAATTCGCCATGCTGCAAGATTACGACTGGGCCTTTGAGCGCGCCTAAAATCCAATCGCTAGCTTGCGCAGGCGATTCCACCGGCGAAAGTGCTAGCCGCGCAGTCTGTGCGAACTTCACTGCATCGCCATCCGCTTGCTCGAAGGCAAAACGCGCGGCAAATCCGCGCAGCATTGCATGCACCGCTGAGCCAGCCGTATCAGCGTTGGCCTCGTGTTGCAAACCCAACACCGCTTGCGCAAACGCCGCCTGCCATTCCGCACGCTGGCTGACTTCGACCCCCGGGCGCAGGCGCTGTAAGTTTTTGATCAGCGTTTCGCTGCTTTCAGAATTGATCCCCCGCGCCGATAGCGTCAAACCGACACTCATGCGCGCCAACATCACCGCAATTATGGGCGCGATGCGTTCCGGGGCAAAACCACGCACCGAGCCAAATCGGTGCAAGCTCAACAGCGGTGGCAACGCCGCCAACAGCATCAGGGCATCGCCGCCAGACGAACAATCGTTGATTGCGTGCAATAGTGCGGGGATCGCGGGTGCTAGCTCAGCGTCGATGGCAATGCGTAATTTTTCGGTTAGCACCGATAGCTCAGTGCTGCTAATCGCCTTCAAAACCGCTTGCGTCGCTGCCGCTAAAACACTGGCACCCAGTTGACTGGCCTCAATTAACTTGAGCTCATCTTCCGGTGCAAATTTGAGCCGCCAATATTCGTGAAAGCTGCCGCCAGAGCTCACCTGATCGCCCTCTGGCTTGGCAAATGCCAATCCCAGCAGCTGACATTGATGGAAAAACACGCTGCGCGCCAAGCCATTAGCTTCGCGCAAGTCCAGATCCAGCAGTTTGCTTTCCTCCGTACGTTTGAGCCGCAAGGATTTCAGGCGCGCTTCAAAATCGCGCCGTAATGGCAAACTCGGCGCATTTTCTGCCACCGAACCAAAGCGTTCTGCGATTTCCAAAGCGCTCGCGATCAAGTTGTAGCGAAGCCCATCGCCGCGCGCCAACACAGCAATCGCCGCTTCCCGCACCTCGGCTAAGCCCGGCAAACAGCGCCCCCGCATGGCGCTAAGCGTCTCGCTTAAACGCACTGCTTCAATCACGCTGGCGCTGGAGGCATCCAGATCAGCGGCGCGTAAACAAGCGGCCGCGCGCGCCAAAAACCGTACGTGCGCGCGCTCACGTGCGCTGAAAATATCCGCATACCAAGCAGGTGCAGGCATACCTGCACCATAAGCGCTGGCTAAGCTCAAACGCGATTGACTCCAGGGCACCCAAGCCACGTCTAACTTGATTGATTTAGCTAATGCTTTTACCGTTGCCAGCAGCGGCGCATCGGCCTTGGCGCTGACAAGCTCTGTCAACGCGGGCGCATGAAAAGCGCCGCACACCACCGCGATTTTCTTTGCCCCCGACTTCACTGCCTCCCGCACCGATTGCCGCATCCACGCTTCGCGCAAGTCGTTGCGCGCATCGGCTTTCGGATG
Source organism: Rhodanobacteraceae bacterium (assembly GCA_043737435.1). Classification (GTDB taxonomy): domain Bacteria; phylum Pseudomonadota; class Gammaproteobacteria; order Xanthomonadales; family SZUA-5; genus JANNYA01. The sequence continues at coordinate 3,509 of JAYTAO010000318.1, forward strand.
TGCTGCACGGCCTGCCGCGATAGCTTCGTTGATCGCGTCAAACACTGCTAAATCATCTGGCTGCTGCTCAATCAAGCTATCCCACCACGCTTCTGGGTCGGATACACCAGCGGCTTTGGCCAATTGCGCGATCGGATCTAGACGATCGTTGATTGCCTCCAATTCGCTATCACCAGCCTCTAGCTCGGTATCAACGGCGTCATCGTCCAGTGAGTCGGCGTCCGTCGCTTCTGATTTGCCATGTTCGGCGCTATAGGCCAGTGCCGCCGCGGCAGGCCAATCACAAAACCGCACCGACACCGCGTGCGCCAACGCATACTGGATCGCGCCCCATTCCGGTGAAAACTCGGCAAACGGATAAAACACGGCATCGCTAGGTTTGTCGCTACGCGAAAGCAACAGCGCCAACGGCGGCTGATACGCGCTGTCTGCAACCAGCGCCAGCAGCGCATCGGCCTCAGGCGGGCCTTCGATTAATACGCAATCAGGCGCGTAGGCTTGCAAAGCCGCGCGCAGAGTTAACGCAGAGCCGGGCCCATGGTGACGAATGCCGAAAACGCGAGTCATAAAAAGCCTAGTTGCCGGGCTTATAGAAGCTCATTGACGGCCCGATACAAATCCTTCCAGCCCTCGCGCTCACGCACCACGGTTTTGAGATATTCGGCAAATACCGCTTGATCCTGCACCGGATCTTTGACCACTGCGCCCATTAAGCCGGCGGCTACATCGCTGGCGCGCAAGCTGCCATCGCCGTAGTAAGCGCTGAGCGCAAGTCCATGATTCATCACACTAATCGCTTCTGCAGTCGACAGCGTGCCACTGGGCGATTTGATTTTGTTTCCCTCCGCCGTCGCGCCCAAACGCAATTCACGAAACACCTGCACCACGCGGCGAATTTCGGCTGCAACACCGCCTTTTACCTCCGGCAATTTGAGCGCAATAGCTTGCTCGGCGACGCGCTGCTCAACAATGGCGATTTCTTCCTCTAGCGTCGCCGGCGTCGGCAGAATCACGGTATTAAAACGCCGTAACAGCGCACTGGAAAGTTCGTTCACGCCACGGTCTCGGTTATTCGCAGTGGCGATTACATTAAAGCCGCGCACCGCCGGAATCATGCTGGAAAGCTCTGGCACCGGCAGCGTCTTTTCGCTCAAAAGCGTAATCAAAGTATCTTGCACCTCCGCACTGATGCGCGTCAGTTCTTCCACCCGGACTAAGGCGCCTTGGCGCATGCCGCGCAGCATTGGGCTTTCCACCAAAGCTTTGACCGACGGGCCTTTCGCGATCAGTTCGGCGTAATTCCAGCCGTAGCGCAACGCCGACTCATCGGTACCGGCGGTGCCTTGAATCATCAGCGTTGAATCCCCAGAAATTGCCGCCGCCAAATGTTCACTGACCCAGCTTTTTGCCGTCCCCGGCACGCCCAACAGCAGCAGCGCGCGGTCAGTCAGCAAAGTGGCAATTGCGATTTCAATAATGCGCGGCGCGCCGATGTATTTCGCGCTGATGATCGTGCCGTCTTCTAAGGTTGCGCCGAGCAAATAGCTGCGCACCGCTTTCGGGCTTAACCGCCATTTCTCTGGGCGCGCTTGCTCGTCGGATTTCGCAAGTGCTGCCAGCTCATGCGCGAACTTTTGCTCGGCGGGCGCACGTAAAACGCTTTCTAAGCCAGAATTAATGCTCATGGGTAAAACTCCGAATAAATGCGGGCGCGCAGCTCAAGCTGGCGTTGAAATTGGTGGATCACATCAAAACAGTAGTGCTCAGGCGATACTTTTATGGCCAGCGCCGCTGCGAATTGCGCAAGTGCTAGCCCGGCTCGCGCTTCACGAAGCTCCGCTTCCAGCCCACTGCGCTCGGAATAATTGCCGATATGGCTATCCGGCGTATCGACTAGCCGCTCGGCTAACTGCTGTAGCCAAGGCAGGGCAATCTCAGCGGGCCAGGGTTTCGGCAATGAGCTAAAAGCAAAATATCTTAGCTCAAGATAGCGCAAGAGCTCGGGCCATAGCCGCAGCCAAGCGTCAGGTGAAAGTAATTTCAACAGTTGGATTCGCAAAATTCGGTGTTGATTTTTGCGTGGATAATCCAGAGTGGCAAAAGCTAGGCTTCGTGTCTGCAAATTTAAAGCAGCAAGTAAAGGCTCAACCAGCTCGCCCAACTCAGCATTGCGCGCCATCCAACTCTCAAATACTTCGTTGAAATAAGCGTAGCGCAACAATGCCGCGACAAAGTTGTTCGCATCCAGGCCGCTTAGGGCCAGCCAATCCAAAGGCTCCGTGACCGACGCCAACACGCGAATCGTAAATGCACGCGACGCCGTTTGCCCTTTTGCCGGTGCGATCAAACCATCGCTTGCAAGCTCACTCGGCCAACTTTCTGGCACGTTCAAATGCATGCCCTCATTATCAAAGTGCAGCGCGTTTGCTAGCACTTGACGATTGCGTAGTCTTAGCGGGCTTTTCGGAAGACGAAGCAGCAGCAACCGCGCGGCGTTTTGTACGCTGACGGCGCGATCCGTGGTTAAGCTTTCTAGCCAAGGCGTATCGCTTGCGCTTAAGTTGACTTCCAATGCCGCCAGCAAACGCGCTCGTACATCCGCCTTTTCTTGTGCGAACGCCACTTGCAAAGCCAGCCGCGCGGCTTCGCTATCGATACCGCGCCATTCGCGCAACGCCGCTTCGCGCTCAGGCAGCAGGCCTTCCTCAAAACTTAGTTTTAGCTGCGCTACATCCTGCGTTTGCGCGATTTGCAAAAGCCACTGATATTCATTCAAAGTTCTGGCCAACCACCGGCCACGCTCACCGGCAACTTTGGCGATGCGTGTGCGCAAGCTTACGTCCATGGTGTGCAATATCGCCGCTAGTACCGCATGTGGCAAACGCAGTCCACGCGCATCCAGCACGTCAAACGCTTCATGGGTCAACCAGGACTCGGTGGCAAAAGTAATTTGCAGCAGCGTCGCGGCGGATTGGCGCGCGAGTGGGCGGATCTCCTCGGGTGCTTTGACGCCAGCCTCAAGCTGCAGCGGCACGCTAGCCGCTTCCACTAATATTCGATGCGCCGCCAGCGCGCGCAAGGCGTCAGCCGGGCCACGGTTAAGCAGATGCCTAGCTAGCACTTCGGTGGGCTCAAAACCTGCGGCGCGGTTCAGGCCTAGGGTCACGGCGAGGCGCACTGAATCGCTCACAGCGCCACCCACCGCAACGCATCGCTAAATCCCAATAACTTCACCTCGTATCCATCAAAGCAAAAAGCAATCGTGCACTCCGCACCGCCCGTTCTTAGGTAAAGCAACAACGCCGTATTGGCGTTACCACTTCCGCCAGTGGCCGAAATCGGCAGTGCGGCGCCCAAATTGTCGCGTAAATAAAACTGCTTCTCGAACTTGCAAACGGTCACATTGGCAACGCAGCTAGCCGAACGCCGCACAAATGGGGAGCGCGCAATTTGCCCCGCATGCGCCAGCAAACTTTCAGAAAAGTTAGTCAAGGCGCGCGGTAGCACCTCGGTTTGCAAGGTCGTGTCGGCCATTATCACTCGCTGCTGTGCGCGCCCGGAATACAAGGCCAACGTGCCGCTGAGTTGCGTTCCGGGCGGTAATAGCGCGCCAAGTGACGTTCCAAATAAGAACTCCAGCACTAGGTAGCTTCGGCCGGAGTTCTGATCCCACAACCACGTCCGCCGCTCGCGCAATCGATCCGCGTCAAGCTCAGTCGCACCCAGCACAAAAAACTGCCCTTCCACCCGAGCGCCAGTAGATAAAACCTCTTCCTCACGCTCAGATAGCCCGATCCACGCGTCAAGCTCGCTGCGCCACGCTGGCGAAAGCTGCTCGCGCTTTTTCCACAAATCGATCAGTAGCTGCACATAGCCCAGCTCGTCAATGCGGCGATTTTGTTGCTGCTCACTCAACGCTGCGATTTGGCGCAGGCGCTCCGCCAGTGCCCCGGCTTTAGCATCGGTCAATCGGGTTGCCGCCGTCTCCAACTGGCGATCTAGATTGACCGCAGCGATCCCCTGCGTCACCAAATCATGCAGCCAACGCTCGGTCAAATTTATGCCGGTGTTGATCGCGGCAAGACGGGCGTCGGCGCGCTTGGCCTGGGCTTTCTCGTCGACCGGCTTCTTGTTTGCCTCAGCAGGTTCAGCTTTTGCAGCGAGCTTCGCGCCGCGCTGCGCTAACCAATCGCTGACCCAAGTGGGCTCAGCAGCTTCAACTAGGTTTGCGGGTGCATCCGCCACCATAAATAACAAACCGAGCGCATGTTTGCAGGGAAATTTGCGCGAGGGGCAGCTACATTTGGACGCGAAATCGGTCAAATCAATACGCGTTTGATACAGCGCGCTGCCTTGGCATTCGCCCCACAGCGCGCGCAGCGATTTACTTAAGCTTTTCCAATCGCGCGGCCCGGAAAGCTTGCGCCCAGCGGCGGTCGACGCCGAATCTGGCGACAGTGATTGAACGAAATCAGCGGTGAACAAGTGCAAACTGCCGCCGCAAGAGTTATCGCCGAGCGCGTATGGCGGCCCGCCCACGATAACTGGCTGCTGCGCCCAGCGCTTCTTCAATGCGCAATAACTGATTGTATTTTGCCACGCGATCGGTGCGGCACAGCGAGCCGGTTTTGATCTGGGTCGCGGTGGTGGAAACTGATAAATCAGCGATCGTGGTGTCTTCGGTTTCACCGCTGCGGTGCGAGACCACCGAGCTATAACCGGCCCGATCCGCCATCGCGATCGCATCCAGCGTTTCGGTCAAAGTGCCAATCTGATTGACTTTAATCAAAATTGAGTTGGCAATGCCTTTGTCGATGCCTTCTTGCAAAATGGCCGTGTTGGTAACAAATAGGTCATCACCGACCAGCTGAATTTTACTGCCCAAGCGTTCGGACATGTACTTCCAGCCCGCCCAATCATTTTCGGCCATACCATCTTCGATGGTAATGATGGGATATTGCGCAACCCAAGCTTCCTGGTATTCGCAAAACTGCTCCGAACTCAAATAGCGATTTTCACTCGCTAGATGATAGCGGCCATCTTTGAAAAACTCAGACGATGCGACATCCAAGCCCAACATCACATCGTCCCCGGCTTTGTAACCGGCTTTGTTGATCGCTTCTAAAATCACCTCAATGGCTTCCACGTTACTGCGCAAATCCGGTGCGAAACCGCCTTCATCGCCCACTGCAGTGGCTAGACCACGGCCACGTAACACGCTTTTCAGGGCGTGAAAAATTTCCACGCCACAACGTAAAGCTTCAGAAAAACTGGCGCTGCCCACGGGAAGCACCATAAATTCCTGCATATCTACATTATTATCCGCATGCGCGCCGCCATTGATAATGTTCATCATTGGCAAGGGCAGCACCGCGGTGCGATCACCCGCTAGATGTCGCCAAAGCGGCAGATTTTGACTCGCGGCAAACGCGTGCGCATTCGCCAAAGAAACCGCCAACAATGCGTTGGCGCCCAGCTTGGCTTTGTTGGGCGTGCCATCTAGCGCGATTAGCTTTTCATCCAGCGCCCGTTGCGCGCCCGCATCCGCGCCAATCAGGGCATCGCGAATAAGGCTATTGACGTTCGCGACGGCTTTACGCACGCCCTTGCCCTGATAGCGCGTTTTATCGCCATCACGTAGTTCTACTGCTTCCCTAGAGCCGGTTGAGGCACCACTAGGTACCGCAGCGCGACCTCGATGGCCTGACGCTAAGGTTACCTCCGCTTCGAGCGTTGGATTTCCGCGTGAATCAAGAATTTCGCGGGCGTGCACGTGGCTAATTGGGCTCATTTAGGTCGACTTAGAGTTATGCGGATGAAAGGGAGTGCAAGATTAGTGAAACTACGGGTTTTGGGCTAGTGGTTTGTTTGCGCCTACTTGATGCTTTGGTCATGCAAATCATCCAAAAACTCCGAAGTGGTGCCTGCGCCGGTAACCAATAAATGATCGCGTGCACGGGTACAAGCGACGTAGAGTAAATGCCTCTCAGTTTCATAAATGTCCTGCAAGTCGGCCTCATCACCCACCGCGTCGATCCGCTCTTGTGAGGGAATGACTTCAACATCGCGGGCCATCACCGCGACTGCGAAACTCAAGGGGAGCGGCCTATCGCCGCCCCGACCAACCGACGGCAATCGTCGCGCTGCGGCCGGCGGCAGGCTCGAAGTAGCGGCCATTGGCCTCGTTGACGATCACCGACCCCGCAGCGCTGCGACCAAACACGTTGTCGATTCGCAGAAACACATACCAACCTGCGTCCCGCCGCGCGCGCCACTGCCCGCGCCAAGCGAAACGCGCATGACCCTGCGCGGCG
>JAYTAO010000319.1:0-3989 GCA_043737435.1 Rhodanobacteraceae bacterium
GATTTATACGGATTTACCTACGTTGCGGAACTTAGTTTTTCCAGTAGCGATGGTTTATTAGTCGATCCCACCGAAGAAAAGCTTAAAGAAGAATTTGCCGGCACGCAGGCGCTGCATTTGCCTATGCACAGCATCATTCGCGTCGAAGAGGTGCTTGAGCGCGGGGTCGCAAAGATTCGCGATCAGCTGACTGGGGAGAAAATTATGGCTTTTCCTGGGCCCATGCGTACGCCAGTCAAGCCGCCTAGCGATTCTGGTAACTAACGCTTGGAGCCTTGGCTGTTAGATCTAGCGCTGGTCGCTGCGGGTTTTTTTGCAGGTTTGGTCGATGCTATGGTCGGCGGTGGCGGTTTGATTCAGGTGCCAGCGCTGGTTGCATTGTTCCCGTTTGCAGCACCCGCCAGCATTATGGGTACCAGCAAATTTGCCGGCATACTTGGCACGACGGCAGCGTTTATTCAATATGCCAGGCGGATCGCGCTGCCCAAGCGCGCCTTGCTGATTGCCAGCCTTACCGCCGCCATCGGCGCGGTCACTGGCGCTTGGCTACTGACACAAATCAGTCGCGCGCAGTTTGATTTACTGCTGCCGATCTTGCTTGCCGGTATTTTTATCTACACCTTGGTGCGTAAAGATTTGGGTCAAACGCATGCGCCACGAATTCAGGGCACCCAACTTGACCTCGCCAGCGCCGCAACCGGCGCCACCTTAGGACTGTATGACGGTTTTTTCGGCCCCGGCACCGGTAGTTTTCTAGTGTTTATTTACGTGCGCGTGTTCGGTTTCGATTTTGTTCACGCCTCCGCCATGGCCAAGGGCGTGAACGTGGCGTGCAATGCGTTTGCGCTAGCGTTTTTCATCGCACTTGGGCATTTGCTATGGCCCAACGCGGTTTGGTTAGCCGTGGCCAATTTGGCGGGCGGCATCATTGGCTCGCATTTAGCGCTGCGCTACGGCAGCGTGTGGATGCGCCGGGTGTTTATGGTCGTCGTTGCCGCGTTGATTTTAAATATGCTGCGCAAGTATTTCAGCCTGGGCTAAGGGGAAGTTTTTTTAACTTGGAAAGGCAATCACATAATCGTTTCCGGCCCATTAATCTGCAAAACAAAACAAAAAACAGCTCATCCAACCAAAAAAATTTACTGTGAAATTAGGCGTATCCGCTAGTTGTATCGGCGGCGTTAGGCTACGTTTAGGAATGCTATTGATCCGTTCATCCCATAAAAATTTTGTTCTGCCCAGGCAGGGCATTTATCAAAAATGCATCATCGCGTTTCGCCTTGCGGCCCTAGCGCTGCTGCTTAGTGCCTGTGCGGCTAACAATGCACGGGATACGGCCAGCAAGTACGTACCGCCCTCTAGCGCTGGCACCACCGAGCTCAAGCGCACCAACCGGGTATTTACCACGATCACCGGCATTGCTGATCGTGCGATCCGCGTAAACGCCTTGAGCGCGGTTGAGCTGCGCGGGCTAAAGCGTAAACAAAGTGCCAGCGAGGCGCAAATTCGCCGCCTGTATCGACGTGCGCCCAAGCAAATCGCGTTGGCGCTAGAACCCTATGGCTACTATCAGCCCAAGATCACACCGACACTGGGCTTTGAGGGCGCTAAGTTTCTGGCTAATTTTGCCGTGGATTTGGGTCCGCGCACGCTGATCAAGTCGGTCAGCTTCAAGCTTGATGGCCCGGCCGAGTTGGATTTGGCCGTTAATAAAGCTTGGAAAAAAATTGCGATAAAGCCGGGCCAACCGCTGAATCACACGCGTTATGAGTTGGCGAAAAGTGAGGTGCAGCGCGTGCTGTTGCAGCGCGGCTATTTGGATGCGGAGTTGGTCGAGCACCGAGTGGAAGTGTCACGCGCCAAAGTCAGCGCCGATGTTTTCCTAACCTGGAGCAGTGGCGTGCGTTACGCTTTGGGCGAAACAAAATTCACCGGCGGCCAATTCAGCCCAGAATTTTTGGCGCGCTATGTCAACTATGAACCGGGTGATCTGTACACGCAAACGCGGCTTTTGACTTTGCAGCAACGTTTAGTCGACGCGGATTATTTCTCTGTGGTTGAGATCTCGCCAGAAACCGATGCAGCAAAAGACGGCATCGTGCCGATTAGCGTCGAGCTGGTACCGGCAAAGCGTTCGATTTACACCTACGGCATTAGCTTTGGTACCGATTCGGGTGCGGGGGTAAAAGGCGGATTGGAGAGGCGCTGGGTTAATGACCGCGGCCATAAATTTCGCAGCGGTGCCGAGATTAGCCAGCGCCTAAAAACGCTGGCCGCCAACTATGAAGTGCCACTTGCAGATAAAAACCGCACCACCTACGGCCTTAATTTGAGTTATCTGGATCAACAAACCGATACCTCCCGCTCGAAGTTGACCAAGATCGGGCTGGCGCGCACGCGGGATTGGAAAGGCTGGGTGCAAACTTATGCGCTGCAATGGCTCAGCGGGGATTTTGAGATCGGCGATGAATTCGGCTCCAGCACCTTACTTTATCCTGAAGTCATTTTTTATAAGCGCGAAGCGGACGATTTGGTGTCTCCGCGTGAAGGCTATTCCGCCACGCTTAATGCGCGCGCCGGTGTCGAGGGTTTGCTGTCCGACACGAGCTTTGCCAGTGCCAGCATCGACGGGCGCTACATCCACGCGCTCTCGGAAAATCAACGCGTACTCGCACGCGGCACGTTTGGGGCGCTGTACGTGCAAGATTTCACCGCGTTGCCGCCGGAATTGCGGTTTTTCGCCGGCGGCGATCGCAGTTTGCGCGGCTATAACTATCAAGAACTTGGGCCTTTGAACGCGGCGGGCAAGGTGCGCGGCGGCAAGTATTTAGCGGTACTGTCGGGCGAATATGAATATGCGTTTAATGAAACGTGGGCGCTGGCCGGCTTTGCTGATGTCGGCAATGCCTTTGATGCGGGTAGCACCGATGTCAGGAAAACGCTTGGCACCGGTCTACGCTGGCGCTCGCCGGTGGGCATCGTGCGTATCGATTTTGCCTACGCGCTTGACGACGATGCCTCGCCGCTCAAGCTGCATTTGGTGATTGGGCCCGATTTATGAAGCGTGATATGAGCGGTGATTTGAGCCACCGGGGCTCCACCGCCCCGGCACCCAAACCAAAGCCTAACGCGGGCCCGTTGAAACGCTGGCTCAAGCGCATTTTGCTCAGCGTTGCGGTGTTTTTGCTGCTGGCATTGGGCTTTGCTTTTTGGGTATTTAATACCGAGGCGGGCGCACGGTTTGCCTTTCGGTTTCTGCCCGCAGAGTTAACCGTGGACGGTATTTCTGGCACCTTTGCCAGTTCGTTGACCGTCAAGAAACTGGCGTTTAAGGTGGCGGGTACTGAAATAACTCTAGTCAACGGGAAAATTACCTCGCGCTGGCGCCAACTGCTATCGAATCAAATTGCAATTGACGAGCTGGAGTTAGATGGTTTGCGCGTGATTCTCAACGATGTGCCGGGGGCTGCCAAACAGGCCGGGTCAGCATCTCGGAATCCTTTGCTGCTGTTACGCAATTTGAAATTAACCAATGTCGTGGTTGAGAAAAACGGTGCGGTGCTGACTCAGATTGACCGCGCCAGTGCAAGCACGCTGAATTTGCGCGGTGAACGCTTTGAGTTCGATGATTTACGCATCGACGAGAAGCGCGCCACGGTGGTTGCAAGCGGTGCGCTGGATTTTTCAGGCAAAACCCAGAGCGCGTTTAAGTTTGCGCTCAGCAACCGCGCACCAGCGATTGCGGCCAGCGGCACGGTGTCCGGCACGCCGAAAAAACTGACTTTTAATGCCGCACTTGATGCACCGAATGTGATGAGCGTTCGCGGCATATTGACCGATGCATTAAGCCCACAAATGCGCTGGAGCGCAGCTGTCGCCGCCACCGATTTAACGCTGGCCCAGTTTGGTGTCAAAGGCCCGGTCAAAACGCTGAGCGCTGATCTCAACGCGAGCGGCAGTTTGCGCTCGGTCAAGTTAAGCGGCGCGCT
>JAYTAO010000320.1:0-3987 GCA_043737435.1 Rhodanobacteraceae bacterium
CCGGCAGATTTGGTTGTCGGCGTGATATCCAGCCACGCGCAGCCTGGGCAATGCACTTCATAGGTGCTCGCCGGGCCACTGGGGAGAGTATCCGCGAAGTTACTCAAAACCCAGCGTGGATCGCCCGCAGCGTCATAAAGATAGGTCAGCATAAACTGCTGGGCCACACCTTGGCTGACATAACTTTCATACGTTTGCCCCCAACCCGATTCGGCGGGAATATAGTAATGCCCGGTAATATTTGGCAGCGCAGGGTTAAGCCCGGCAAACACATGCTGCATGATCTCGCCACCGCTGCGGCCACTGTTCGAACCGCCGGTGAACTGATAGCTAAATAAGAATTTTTCCGGGTCAATCAACGATATTTGTGCCTTGCCGACTTCGCTGTTGGTGGTGCTAAACGTGGGGCTGGCGACATTGCGTTTGGTTTGTAGAATTTGCGCATTGACCTGATTGCCCAACAAATCCCCGGTCACGATGTACCAAGTCAAGTTGCGGTTCGGCTCTCCGGTAAACCAGGCGCCAAAAAACACCGGCACTTGCGGCGCAGGCCGGGTAATCAGGAAAGATACCAAGCCATTGCCGCTGCGCGCAGGATTAAAAAAGCTGCCGCCACGCAGCCCAATTTGCGCGGGCAGTGGGCAGTTGTTGACGACATTGCAGCTTGAAGCCACGGTAAAGTTGAGCCTTGCCGGTACCGTAGACACCGCACGATCATCAATTCCCGCTTGATAATTTAAACCTAAGCTAGTGCCACAGGCAGCATCAGCGGGAATTCTAATGTCCGCACTGGTCGAAACGCTCTGCCCAGAAGCAACGCTGCCCAGCACCCCGGCACCTTGGGTTACCACCAGCGGCGTCGCCGTGGGCTGTGCCGAAGGATGAAAATAGCAAACCGATTTGCCCGCCGCCACCTTGGCCGGGCCGGTCGCCAGACACATATAGTTATAGGCGTTCGTGGTGGTATTCATCAAACCTGATACTGCCAAGTCCACATCATTCGGGGGTAGATCGCCGCGAAATTGATACACCAGCTGCTTAGTTTGCGGGTACAGCAGCACCTGCATATCAAAAAGGCCGCTCTCGACTTCACCGGAGCCATTCAAGAAACGCATCCCGGACCAGTCAAAAACCACGCAGGGCTGTGATGCAGCACCGACCGTTGATGGACGCGGACACACCGCATTAGCCGCAGCGCGCAGCGCGGTGGCCTTTAGATCACGATGTAAAATTCGGATACGTCGACCTAAATCCACATTGCTCGTCGGCACATTACTGCAATTAGGCCGGAAATCGCCGCCCCGCATGTCACTGGTGGGGTTGATGATCATGTAGCCGTTGGTGCTCATGGCCACTGAAGTCGCCAGTTCACCGTAATATTCAAAGGCATTACTGCCCAACGCAAGATTCGCGGTGCGGCCATCGTCCAAAGCGCTAAACGTTCCGGCGGGCGTTAGGGTTAACGGCGGCTGCGCACTGATATCGACATAGGTATTCGCCGGGCATATACCGCTGGCATCGCTATAGCGATAGCCAAAGCTATCGCCATTGGCAAGACTGCCTGCGCCATCGGGCGCAAACTGCGCAAACGCATTCACTGCGGAGAAGCTGAAATTTTTCACGTTGGCATTGATGCGCCAGCGCTCACCCGGGTCAAAGCTGGTGTCGCCATCGCCGCAAATTTGAGTGCTTGCCGATAAGCTTTCAAGGCGCAAATCCGGCGCGCTGATGTTCATGGCGCGCGTCACTTGTGCAAGGCAGCCAGCGGCGTCGGTAACGCTTAAACGCACATCAATTGAACGTGCGCGATCGTAGCGAGTCGTAATCACATTGCTAGTTGAGCTGCGATCCGTCACGCCATCACCGTCCAGATCCCAAGCGTAGTTATACGGTGCTACTCCGCCCGATGCGCTGGCGGTGTAGGTCACATCGTCACGGCTGCTGGGGCTAGCAATATTGACGTTGATGCTGGTGCTAGGCGCGCTGCAGGTGCCAATGCCGTCCAGCACTTGTGGTGCAGTGCCCAGCGGGTCTAAGTGATCTTTGAGCCGGGTTGCGGGGGTGTTTTCGCCTTCCCAGCTGGTGAATAGGCGGCCGAAAATATCGCGTCTGCCGTTATTAGTGGTGCCTAGGCACAGCGCTTCACCGCCGGACAGCGTACCAATAATCCGCTTGGTGTCGCGGGTTAACAGCGCCGAGCCAGACGAGCCGCCTTCGGTCGTACCGACATCCCAATTAGGCACGATTAAAGCTGCACCGATCGGAAGCGAAATACTTTCAAATTCCTCCAATGCAGTCGAGATGTTCAACGGGTCGTTTTCAACAGAGACGCGTTTCTCTTCGCCTCTGGGATGATGAATAACCGCCGCACTACTCGGTGCGATATCGCGCCGGTCCCAGCCTAGCCAAAAGGCATTCGCCGCTGCGGGGACGGTGCCATTGAGGCGCAACAGCGTGAAATCAGACTTGCGCGCCGCCGAGATAAAACTTGCACCCAGCTGCAAAAGCGCGCCGCCCTCGGGTGGCGGCGAGGTGACGGGGCCGCTCGTGAGCGCGCGACAGGTGCTGCGCTGGTAGTTGTAGTACGCCATCACGCCACTGGCATTTGCCGCAGTAATTTGGCAGTGATTGGCGGTCAGTAAAAGCGCCGCGCGGTCATTGCGGGTGTTGTTGGTCAAAGTGCCGGTGCAAAGCCCACCGTTCGCCAAAATACGCACGACACCGCGCACTTGGTCACGGTAGGGGTCGCCCGCAGGGCAAACAACATCGACGTTACAGCCGCCTGCGGCCTTCGCAACCAGCTGGCCGTCGATCACATCTAAAGCGCGATACCCTTGGTTAACGGTATGCACCGCCAGCTGCACAAACGGACGTTCAGCGCTCGGCACCGACAGCTCAATGCGCATCGTTTCCCCCGATACCAACGGCAGCGGCAGGGTGTTCGCCAAATTATTTTGCTCATGTCCAAACGGGCCCCAAATTTGCTTGCCCGCACCATCAAAAATCGTCAGCTTGGCATTTTGCGGCAGCCAAAACGGCTTGAGCAACACATCCACCGTCGTTGCACCCTTCGCCACAATTTCACTTTGCCAAAGCATCTCGCCCGTTTTGAATGTTTGCCATTGGCCGTTGCCAACACTGGCGCGCTTGCTTTGTGCCTCAGACAGGAGAATTGGCACGCCATATCGAAATGGTCCTGCTTTTTTATCAACGGCGCTATCTTCAACGCTCAGTTTGGCGCGGTCTAAAGCGGGCAGCTCGACGCGTGCAGTTTCGGGCAGCGCTGCATGTGCGCTGACGCTGAAAAATAAGGCAAGGAATAGTTTGTTCATGGCGGCCCAAAAGAAAAGTTGCTTTCTGAGTATATAGGTTCGAGCCGCTGTGAGGATTAAGCCAGTTTTTTAGCGAATTAAATTCAAATACCTTTAACTTGACGTTCAAACCAGCAATTGAACGCGACGGTAATTCGCGGGTCATCACCAAAATAGGGTTGAACTTCGTGCATTAACCAAGAGGGAAACAGGATCAATTGCCCCGCTTGCAGCTGAAAACTGCGTGGCGCATGGGCAAATGTAGCGTCCATTCGATAATTCCCTGGATCAATAAACATATTCACTGGCGCAAGCGGCGAGTGAAAACGCAGTAGGGCGCTGTTGGGTTGATCGGCATCGTGAGTACCGCCGTGGACGCAGTAGACGCCAGAAACGGACGCCATCGGGTGATTATGCAAGCCAAAAAAACCGCCTCGACGGGTAATGTGAAACCAAGTGTGGCTCTTGATTTCAATTGTGTTGAGTGCCGATTGATCATAGTTGTTCAATCTTGCGACATAGGCGGAAATCGCCCGCCACAGCTGTTGGCGCAGGGCCTGTATCGGGGCGTCTGGCCAAGCGAACAAATTGAAATCACTTTCAAACAGTCCTTTCGGAAGATCCATAGAACTATAAGGGTTAGCAACTGCGGTGCCTTCGCGCTGCAAAAGTAGCG
>JAYTAO010000321.1:0-3974 GCA_043737435.1 Rhodanobacteraceae bacterium
GCAACCCAGGCGGTTTGTCGGGTTTTCCAATCGCCCGCATACTCATCATGTAGCCGGGTTTTGCAAAGGCGGCGCATACCAAAGCGCGTTAAAGAATCGGGAATAAACCCGCGTTCGCATAGCGTAATGAGACTCATGTCAATCCGGTCAATAAAAAGTTCTAAAAGTACGCAAACCGTGCCTGCAGCAGATGCAGATGCAAACAGTGCGCCGGTACTACGGCCAAAAATTAAAGCGATTTCAGCGCCGCGTTGGCTTTTTGCACCCAGTCAGCCTGCGCCTTTTGATAGTGCGCGGGTGCTAATCGAACGCGTTTGATCAGCTCGTCCAAAACCGGGCGCGCACGTTCAGTCTTACCCATTTTGATCAGCAGCTCAGCGAAACAATAGCGGCCTTCTTCACCGGGGAAATTATCTTTCGCGATGCTGAGCTCTTGCAGCGCCTTCTCGTTTTCACCCAACGCAATAAGCGTTTGCGCATACAGCAAATGCCCCGCAGGCGAGCGAAATTCGGGGTTAAACGCAATTAAGTCCTCAAGTGTTTGGCGCACATTCGCATGTTCTGCTAAGCCAGCTTGGGCTTGCGCTAGGCCAAGCATCAGCTCTGGGTCGCGCTCATAAATACCGTTTAGGCAAAGCGTGTAAAGTGCTTTTGCTTGGACAAAATCCTTTAACTCCAGGGATTCGCGCGCCAGATGCCGCTTATTGTCGACGGTGTCACTGCGATCTAGGTTTTGTACCAGCTTGCGCCGATCACGTTCTGGATCAATGCTTTTCATGACCCGGCGCGCGGTTGAGCGAATGCCGTAGCTGCCAAACAGCTCCGGCATGATGTGACTAAACGCGTACGCCGCACAACCTATTCCCGGCAATATGACGATAATCCAAATCCAGTTGTTATTGCCGTTGCGCATGGCGTGCATGACGCAAATTCCTTGCGCAATCAGGGTCAAAATAAGTATTGGGGGCATGGCGTTTAAAAAAGTAGGTAGCCCTTAAGATTAGCAGCATCTGCATTGAGCTGCGAAACCACTCAGCATTGAAGCATTTCTCGTCATTGCGAGGAGCGTAGCGACGTGGCAATCCATTTCTTGGACTTGCCGCTTGCCTGAAAAGCAAATGGATTGCTTCACTGCGTTTGCAATGACGATAACTTTAAATCGCACCTACCAAATCACCACGCGGCTTGCATCGTCTGCCACCATCGGATCACCCGCTTTGCAGTTAAAGGCTTTGGCAAAGTTTGGAGTGTTCACCAAAGGGCCATTGGTTCGGAAAACGCTTGGCGAATGGGGGTCGGTATTAATCATCAGTTTGAGCGATTCAGGTGCCATATTGCGCCGCCAGATTTGCGCCCAATTTAAGAAGAAGCGTTGCTCAGGGGTGTAGCCATCAATCAGTGGGTCAGGACTGCGTTTTAACGCCAGCTGCAGCGCGTCATACGCAATCGTGGTGCCGCCTAAGTCGGCAATATTTTCACCCATGGTTAGCTTGCCGTTGATTGGCAACCCGACCAACTTTGTGCGGCCAGCTTGGGCTTCAAGCTTTGCCGTGCGGGCTTCAAACTTTTCCCGGTCGGCTGGCGTCCACCAGTTGCGCTGCGCACCTTTAGCGTCAAACTTGCTGCCTTGGTCATCAAAACCGTGCAGTAATTCATGCCCAATTACGCCACCAATACCGCCGTAATTCAGCGCTTTATCGGCTTTAGGATCAAAAAACGGTGGCTGTAAGATGGCCGCTGGAAATACAATTTCATTGAGCTGTGGGTTGTAGTAGGCGTTCACCGTCTGCGGGCTCATACCCCATTCGCTGTGATCTGTAGGCTTGCCAATTTTGTTTAAGTTGAAGCGGCGGTTGAACTCGGCAATGCGTTCGGCGTTGCCATAAAAATCATCGCGTTTAATGGCAACACTGGAAAAATCGCGCCAGCTTTCAGGAAAGCCAATCTTAGGCGTGAATGTGGCGAACTTTTCTAAAGCCTGTTTCTTGGTTTCTGCGCTCATCCAATCCAGATTTTCTAGCCGCACTTTCAATGCAGATTTCAAATCTGTAATCAATTCCATCGCCTGCGCCTTTGCTTCCGGCGGGAAATGTTTCGCGACATAAATTTGACCGAGCGGCTCGTCCAGAAAATTCGAGGTGTTATCAACCATGAGCTTCCAACGGGGGCGCTGCTCTTTTGCACCGCGCAGGGTTCGGCTGTAGAAGTTAAAGTTTTCATCAACGAACGGCTTGGATAAAAACATAGCCGAACCCCGTAAAGTTCCCCAGCGGAAATAGTCGCGCCAAATTGCGACATCAGTGTCGGTCAACATTTTGTTGACTTCAGTGAAGAATGCCGGCGACGATAGCGAAAACTTATCAATCTTGAGATTCATCGCCTCAAACAAAGATGCCCAATTGAAGTTTGGCGTTTCTTTATTTGCCTGGGCAACGCTGACCACCCGATACCGTGTGGCTGGGTCACGCTGTTCCACCCGCGTCATAGATACTTTTGCCAATCTTGTTTCAAACGCCAAAATATTTGATGCCGCTTGATTGGCTGCCAACGCTGAGCGCCCCGAAAGCACGAACATCATCGCGATATGGGCTTGATATTGGGAAAGTAGCTTCTGACTATCGCTGTCTTCGCGCAAATAGTAGTCGCGCTCAGGCAAGCCTAAGCCGCCCTGTGCGGCATAACCGATGATGATTTCTGGATTCTTAAAATCAGCGCCGTCATAGAAATTAAAAAGTGCACCACCGCGCGCTTGTTCCTCACGAATGTAGCGCGTGATATCGCGCGTGTTTTTTAATGCATCAATACGCGCCAAATCAGCAGCAATCGGCTTTGCCGCCAATTCCTCGATTTTTGCCTCATCCATGGCTGAACTGTAATAGTCGCCGATCATTTTTTCGCTGCCAACGGCCGCCTTATTCGCCGCCGCCGCTTCGAGAATTGCCCGCAAATCTAGGTTAATGCGGTCTGCCAAAATATTGAAACTACCCCAAGAGGTTTGGTCCGAAGGCACCGGGTTGGTGCTCAACCAGCCGCCGTTCGCATGGGTGTAGAAATCGGTACATGCTTGTACTGTCTGATCAAAATTCGCTTTTGAGATAACACTTGCGGGCGCAGTTGGCATGCTCGGGTCGCGAACGGCTGCAGGTGTGACGACAGCAAGTGCAACGACGGCGGCCGCGTCAGGTGCCATAGCTGGCTTCGCACAGCCAACTAAACTTGCCGCTATCGCCAGCGGTAAAAATGCACGCGCAAAATTAATGGGTTTACTAGACATAATTTGTTCCAAGCAACAAAAAGTGCCCGGAGTCTAAGCATATTTGCGTCTGCTGGCGTATGCATGAGGTCATGCTTGAAGCAAAAAACTCACCTGCCTAGTATCCCAACAGCCACCAACGGCCATTTTTGCGCGCACCGGTAAAATACGCATGCTGCGGTGCATTCAGCTTTAGCACGGCCTCGGAATCTTGGGCCAATTTGTCCTGACCTATCGCTTGATAAGCGGTAATCATCACGGCCAATGCGTCCAACGACTGCTCGGAATATTGATAGCTCTCAACGACCAACTTTGCGCGGCTAATCGCGCCAACATAAGCGCCGCGCCGCAGATAGTACTGAGCAATTTGTAGCTCTGAGTCGGCCAAAATTCCACGTAAAACCACCATGCGCGAGCGTGCGTCTGGAGCATATTTAGAGTCTGGGTAGCGCTTGAGCATTTCAGCAAAATCCAGAAACGCTTGTTTGTTAGTGACTTGATCGTGGGTGGCGCGATCGCCGGGCACGAGCCTGTCAACCAAGGTATTTTGCCGCTCTACGTTGATTAAGCCACGCAGGTAATAGGCGTAGTCGGCATGCTGATTGGTCGGGTAAGTCTTGATGAAGCGATTGACGGTTGCCAATGCTTCGTCCGAATCGCCAAGCTTACTTTGGGCAAATGCTAAGTCTAGTTGCGCCAGTTCAGTGTAGGAACCAAATGG
>JAYTAO010000322.1:0-3974 GCA_043737435.1 Rhodanobacteraceae bacterium
TGGTGCCCAAAAGAGGACTCGAACCTCCACGGGTTGCCCCGCTAGTACCTGAAACTAGTGCGTCTACCAATTCCGCCATCTGGGCACGCGAATGGTCAAGTAAGCTTGTTACGGCAAATCGCCATCCCAAACTTTCTGACCAAGTAGAGCTGCACATAATATCGGGCGGCGTGGCGCTGTCAAGCATGCAGTTTTGCTCATACAGCCTTTGCGTTCAACATTTGTTTTTGCGCTTGCGCAGTGCCCATCTGCAACAGGCAGTGGAAACACTGCGAGCAGGATCACAAAATCTTTCACGGTCACGTTAATTTCACATTGATTTGGATTTCACGTTGATAAATTTTGTTTTCACCACTTTATTTGAGTGTCCAGATGCGAATTTTTGCGGCAATAATTTTTCTTGTCAGTTCCGGAGTGAATGACCTAGGCGCGGCTAATCGTGTTTTTTACGCCGGCGGTAGCGGCAGAGAACGATTTAACGACGTGCATTATTTATCCGATGGCAGCGCGCTAATCGCTGGACAGTCGGATAGCTTAAGTTGGTTGCCGATAACTACGCCGCACATTGCTTTAAACGCGGCGGGCATTGATTCTGCAGCAACCGGTCAAATTGCATTTGTGCTCCACACTAGCGGCGATTTGTCACAAGTTTTGCAGGTTTTCGAATTCCCCGCAGGCTCGGTGCGCGATGTTTTTAAGATTCGCTCAACTGAGGTGCCTGGCACGGCAACTGGCGCGATTTTTATTTCTGGCAGCCGCGATAATGGCAGCACCAACGGTTATTTTTTGGCGAGGCTCAACGCGAATTTCGTGTCTGCGCTGCCCAACGCACTAAGTTTTGTTTATAACGTCGAGGCGGGTGGCGACCACAAGGAACGTCAGCCGTGGGATGTCGGCGGGGATGGCAAAGTGGTTTTTGCCATCGGCACGCCCTTCGATGCGCAATGGGCCGCGATTCAACGCCTGGGCAGCAATGGCTTAGCAGAAGTTGTAGAGCACTGGACGGCGCACTGGAAAGCGGATGCCGCTGGAGAATGGGACGGCACGCCTGCGTCCAGCTATAGCGGTGCGCCTGGGCTGAGCTACAGTGCAATTGTAATGAAGAATAGTCGGCGCGGCAGTTTGCGTAGCGTCAGTCAAGCTGAATTTGATAGCACCACGCTGGATGCGAATGGCAACGCTGGGCGCAAAGGTAAGCTGCCGGATGACTATTACTTCAACACGCCGTGCGCATTGACCGGCACCGGAACCTGCCCAAACACCGGGCCGGGCTATACCAACTACAACTCGCAGGGCGCGCAGACACAGCGGGTTGGCGCGATTAACGTTGACCGACGAAATAATGATTTGTATTTTGGCTACAGCACCAAATCAAGCTTGCCTGGGGGCAATCCAGACTTTGAACCGGCAGTCGTCGCCATGAATTCGGATGGTTCGCTGAAATGGTGGGATCGGATGTATCGAGAAACCACTGCGAACTCATCGCCGGATCAATATGTCGATGGTTTGGCTCTGGATTATCGCAACAATAGATTGGTAGTGCTGGGCCGCTCACACGGCAATAACACCATCAACCTTTGGTCTGGTAATGCCATCACAGGGGCCACCAATATAGGCTTTCAGCCGGGTTTTACCGGCACCAATGGCAATATTCATATTAGTTGGTTGGGCAGTTACGGCTTGAGCGATGGCCGCATTAAAGCCGCGACTTTTGTCGCAGAGTACGTCGAGGGCGCGAGTAATTTTGCCGCCGCGCTGAGCGATCCACATTACGCGGGCTGGCCCAACCCGAATGGTGGAAATCCAAATTTAAATACCACGCGTTGCGGCTCAGACGCTGGGCAAAGCGGGGAAATGGCCATTGATACAGACGGCAATATCGCCGTCACTTGCGTGGGTAGAAGAACCTTCACAACGGTGGACGCGTTTCAAACCATGCCGCGCCCGAACGTGCCAACGCCACTGGCGGGAAGTTGGAATTCTTTTGTCCGCGTTTACAGTAGAGATTTGGACGCGGTCAAATACAGCTCGCTCGTGGTTGGCGCGTGGGACCAAGCCAGTGGCGCAGGTGGCGATAACACCCGTTTATCTGGTGTCGCAATGCACGATGGGCATGTGATTGCCGTGGGTGTGCATCTAGCCGATGCTGCCGGCACTGCGACAGGTGTCAGCGTGCCCACGACCGGCGTGCCTACTTGGGGAAATAGCGCACCGAGTTCGCAATCAGCACTAGCGGCGCGCCTAACCGGTGCACGATTGCCAGTCCAAGGTACAGAAATTTTGTTCGCCCACGGCTTTGAGTTCTAGCGGGATTTGAGTTAAGGCTCAGCTTGCCAAATCATCGAGGCAAAGCGCCCGGTACGCGGCCCGGCGCGGCGATGCGAATAAAATAATTCTTGCTCCGTGTAGGTGCAATGGCCACTTTCACTGATCATCGCCACGCCTAAGTTGTGCAAACGCTGACGCGCGAGCAGGGCTAAATCGGCAAAAAAACGATCCCCACGCCCTGGTTTGAACGCAGCGTTTGAACTTGGGTCACGCGCCAAAAACGCCGCTCGCAATTCCGGGCCAACTTCAAAAGCGGCAGCACTGATCGCTGGCCCCACATAAGCCAAAATTTGCTCGCCAGCTGCAAGTTGCTCAACGCAGGCTTCAATGACACCCGCCAATAGCCCGCGCCAACCTGCGTGCACTGCAGCGACTGCGTTGCCACTTTTCGTGCACAACAAAATAGCTAGACAGTCAGCGGTCAAAACCGCGCACGCCAAGCCGGGGGTTCGGCTAATGCAGGCATCGGCGCATACCGGTGAATTCTCAACCATTCGATGTTCATGCACATCAGTGCCATGCACTTGATTTAGCCAAACTATAGGCTGCGCCAAGCCAAGTTCTGTCTGTAGCTGAGCCCGATTTGCCGCCACCGCTTCCGGCGCATCACCCACATGTGCGCCAAGATTAAAGGATTCAAAAGGCGCGCTGGACTGGCCCGGAACACGGCGGGTGGTGATGGCGGCGCGAACATTACAGGGTAGCGGCCAGTTCGGTATTAACAGGCCCGGTCTAATCTGATCCAACGCGATTGGCGAAGATGCGCTTAGAGTTCGCACGCGTCGGCGTCGAGCATGTCCAAAAAAGCCTGAAAATCAGCGGGACGCGGCGCAGTCACCGTAACCGTGCCGCCGGTGCTCGGATGCGTTAAGGTCAGTCGAAACGCATGCAGCGCTTGGCGTTTAAATGCAGCCAGGGTTGCCAATAGCGCTTCGGTGGCGCCCTGGGGTTTACGAAAACGCCCGGCGTAAAGTGGATCTCCCGCGATTGGAAAGCCCGCGTACTGCATATGCACACGGATTTGGTGCGTGCGGCCGGTTTCCAACTTGAGCCGCAGTAATGCGTGCGAACGAAAGCGTTCATGCACGCGAAAATGCGTCATTGCAGGCTTGCCGGATTCACTAGCCGACATCTTCAAGCGGTTTTGATGGCTGCGCTCCACCGGCACGTCGACTAGACCACCGGAAACCGGTAAGCCCTGCACGATCGCTTCATATTCACGGCCAACTTCGCGCTCGGCCAACGCCTGCACCAGCGCGGTATGCGCGGGCAGGGTGCGCGCAATGACCAAGCATCCAGTGGTGTCTTTATCCAAGCGGTGCACAATGCCAGCGCGTGGCAGCGTGCGCAGACTGGGGTCGAAATGCAGTAAGGCATTGACTAAGGTTTTGTCGGCATTTCCTGCACCTGGGTGCACTACTAGGCCGGCGGGCTTGTTGATGATGATCAAAGTGTCGTCTTGATACAAAATATCGAGCGCGATTTCTTGTGCAATATCAGCACTTTGCACCGGCAATTCGGCGTCAAGCAGTAATTTTTCGCCACCGGCAACGCCATCTCTTGGGCGTGCCGATTTGCCGTTCACCGTTAGCTCCCCAGATTTAATCCATTCGGACAGTTTGGCGCGAGAATATTCGGTAAACAGC
>JAYTAO010000323.1:0-3969 GCA_043737435.1 Rhodanobacteraceae bacterium
CCACGCAGCGCAGGTGCCATGACGGGCGGATCAATTAATAGACTGTATTCACGCAATAGCTTGCCACTACTCCAATTGACTTGCAGCAATAGCTGAAGAAACGGCTCGCGAATTGCATCTTTGGTGGTGACTCGAATCACCGTTTCACCCCGGCTATCCTTGGCCACAGCAAATTCGATTGCAACGCTTAATCGCGAGGCATCAATGCCAACACGCGCGTAGTCATCGGCATTGGCAAGCATGACGCTCAGTGATTCGCGCTCTGCTGCGGAATTCACGGTCACCGGAATCTCAGCTTCAAGCGGCTGGTTCAATCCACTTTTAACATTGATTCCACCTAGACCTAAAGCGCTTGCAAAAACAGGCGCTGCAAGCAGTGCGGCGGCGATCAAATTCTTTTTCGGTGCTTTCATTGGGGCTCCCCGGAAACGGGCGATGAGTGCGCAAAACAGATGACAATGGAAAAGGAGTGTTTGGATCAAGCAAAATTTGGCGGTTTTTTTTAAACTACAAGCAGAGGTAACAAATTTGAGCCAACGCCAAGATTTACATTGGCTACGACCGAAGCTCAGGTAAAAGCTAGAAACTACTTCACAAGACACACCTAACTATAGATCACAAATAGGATTTTACCAATAGCTCAGCGATCTGAACGGCGTTTAAAGCGGCACCTTTTCGAATATTATCGGCTACCACCCACAGGTTAAGCCCGTTTGGATGCGACAAATCTTCCCGAACGCGCCCAACAAACACTGGATCCTTACCCGCGCCATGGGTGACCGGTGTCGGGAATAGCCCCGCAGACGGGTCGTCAACTAACTCAACGCCGGGCGCAAGCCGCAACAGCGCGCGCGCTTGTTCGGCGGTAATTTTGCGTTCGGTCTCAATGTTCACGGCTTCCGAATGCCCGTAAAAAACTGGGACGCGCACGCAAGTTGGATTGACAACGATTTTTTCACTCAAGATTTTTTGCGTTTCCCACACCATTTTCATTTCTTCTTTCGTGTAGCCATTTTCCAGAAATACATCAATTTGTGGGATCAGATTGAAAGCAATTTGAACTGGGAATTTTTTTGGCTTTACCTTACGAAACGCTAATAGGTCAGCCGTCTGCTTGCCCAGTTCGTCCATGCCAGAGCGCCCTGCCCCACTGACGGACTGATAGGTTGCCACGTTGATTCGAGTAATCGTCGCCGCCCGATGCAACGGCGCGAGTGCGACCAACATTTGCATCGTCGAACAATTTGGGTTGGCAATAATTCCTCGCGTTTTATAACCCGCAATCGCCTCAGGATTGACCTCGGCTACAACAAGAGGAATTTCCGGCACGTAGCGAAATTCACTGGTGTTATCGATAACCACGGCACCCGCAGCCACGGCGCGCGGCGCGTGCTCGGCGGAAACGCTGCCTCCGGCGGAAAAAAGCGCGATGTGTACATCTTTAAAATCAAAATCAGCAAGATTGCGTGCAACGATGCTTTCCGAGCCAAACTTGACGCGCGTGCCGGCGCTTTTCGCACTCGCCAACGGAATTAAATTATCAACCGGGAATTTTCGGCTCTGCAATATTTCCAATAGAGTTTCGCCGACCGCGCCAGTAGCACCGACAACGGCAACGTTAAATTTTTTGCTCATTTTTTACTTTCCTCAATCAAACAAATTTGTATTCGATGTATTGCTAAGCAAACATCTTTGTAATTGACGCTACTCAAAGTCGATTAGGCGGAAATTGCGTGCGTGCGCGGGATGCCGAAATTTTGCGCGCGGTCACGCAATACATGATCCATCAAAACTAACGCGACCATCGCCTCGACAATCGCCGGTGCCCGGATCGCAACGCAAGGGTCGTGTCGACCTTTGGTAACCAGCTCAGTCGCGGCGAATTTCCCAGCAA
This sequence comes from Rhodanobacteraceae bacterium, assembly GCA_043737435.1. GTDB lineage: Bacteria > Pseudomonadota > Gammaproteobacteria > Xanthomonadales > SZUA-5 > JANNYA01. The sequence continues at coordinate 1,895 of JAYTAO010000323.1, forward strand.
ATTCGCCTTCGCCAGAGCGCACCGTTAAGCCCGGCACCAAAATGCTACTGGTCGGTTTGATAGAAACGTGTGCGAGCAAGGCTTGGCCCGTGCTGATGCCGCCTAAAATACCGCCGGAATGATTGCTCAAAAAACCTGTCGGGGTCATCTCATCGCGATGCTCACTGCCACGCTGAGCGCAAACGGCGACGCCATCGCCGATTTCTACCGCTTTTACCGCATTAATCCCCATCAACGCGGCTGCCAAATCTCCATCAAGCTTGCCATACAGAGGCTCGCCTAATCCGACCGGTACGTTTTCAGCTACTACACTCACGCGCCCGCCGACGGAATCCCCAGATTTGCGCAGACCATCCAAATACGCCTCCAGTTCGGGCAGCTGTTCAACAGTGGGCCAAAACAGCGGCGTGGATTCAACTGCGGCCCAGTCGACATTGACGTAATCAAAGGCCGACCAACCCGCATCCACCTTAATTGCCCCGCACTGACTCAAAAATGCGCGTACTTTTAAATTAAAAAGATCGCCAAGATAGCGCTTGGCAATGACCGCTGCAGCCACTCGTGCGGTGGTTTCACGGGCGCTTGAACGTCCGCCACCGCGATAATCACGATGACCATACTTCATCTGGTAAGTGTAGTCAGCATGGCCAGGACGAAAGCTATTGGCAATGTCGCCGTAGTCTTTACTTTTTGCATCAGTGTTTCTAATCAACAAAGTGATCGGCGTGCCGGTCGTCTGGCCTTCAAATACACCAGACAATATTTCGACTTGATCGGCTTCCGAGCGTTGGCTGGTGTGGCGCGTACGACCCGTGGCACGCCGTTCCAAATCGTGCTCGAAATCATTCGCCGCAATCGCGATTCCAGGCGGGCAACCATCAATCACGCAGCCGATACCCACGCCGTGGCTTTCGCCAAAGGTGGTGACTGCGAACATTTTTCCAAATGTGTTCAAGGCAAAAACCTAGAATGCGTTCCTGCTAGCATCGGTAAATTCATAATTCTATTGAATATTTTCAACATTTTTTGGCTTGCCCAACTGAAGTTTATACGTTCAAAGCTCACCCGAACGCTCGGCAATCGCTCTCTTGAGCTGCGGTTGATAGGCTGCCAAATCGCGCGCCGAAATTACCACGACCCCCGAACCACCCCGCGCGAACTCCGCCCATTCACCTGGCAAATCTGGCAGCAGGCCCAGTAATGTTGATTCGGACGCGCCTACTTCTAAAACCAGCACGCCTTTCGCAGTCAAATGTTGGCTTGCTTCCATTAAAATTGACAGTGGCGCATCCAGTCCATCGCTACCGCTAACCAAGCCCAACTCCGGTTCGTGCGCGAATTCGGCGGCCAATCCACGCATTTCCGGCTCACTCACATACGGGGGATTGGTTACGATCAGATCATATTTTCGGCCCTTGAGTGCGGCGAATAAATCTGACTGGATTACCTCAACTCGACTTTCCACGCCATGCTGTGCAGCATTAAATTCGGTAATTTTTAATGCCGCTTCACTCAAATCCACTAAATCAACGTGCGCGTCGGTAAAATGCGCCGCACACGCAATGCCGATACAGCCAGAACCGGTGCACAAATCTAGGATGCGATTCGGTATGGCCTGCAACCACGGCTCAAAGCCTTGTTCGATCAGCTCAGCAATGGGCGAACGTGGAATAAGCACCGACTCGTCTACTTTAAATGCCAAACCGCCGAACCACGCTTCACCGGTAATATATGCCAGCGGCTTGCGCGAGAGTCGCGCTTCAATTCGCGCCAACACCGTCGCCTGTTCGTCTTTTAGCAACGTCGCCGAACCATAGGCGGGCGGCATATCATGCGGCAAATGTAGGGTGTGCAGAACCAAATAGCTGGCCTCATCCAAAGCTGAGTCAAAACCGTGCGTGAAACTTAAATTTGCTTCATTAAAACGCGAAGTGGCGTAGCGAATAAAATCGCAAATCGTGCTGAGCACATCAGTTTGTGTATTAGTCATGGCCGGAGGCTACCGCGCCAACGCAGATGGTACAAACTGAATTATCACGAAAGTACAGAACTTGGCTAACGTTGCCTAGAGCCGC
>JAYTAO010000324.1:0-24281 GCA_043737435.1 Rhodanobacteraceae bacterium
TTTAGCCATTGAAAGTTTTGATCTGCCGAAAGAATTTCCGCAAGCAGTCGAGGTTGAAACCAGCGCCATTCCTGATTGCGTGCAAGCATGGCAACTCAAAGACCGAGTCGACATTCGGCATTTGCCGCTGGTCACCATTGATGGTGAAGACGCGCGCGATTTTGACGATGCCGTGTATTGCGAGCCGACTAAATCTGGCGGTTTTAAGCTCATCGTCGCCATTGCCGACGTCGCAAGCTACGTCCCGGTGGGCAGCGCGCTCGATGTTGAAGCGCTGAATCGCTCCACTAGCGTTTATTTCCCAGCGCGAGTTATTCCGATGCTGCCGGAAAAATTGAGCAACGGTGTGTGCTCATTAAAGCCGGAAGTTGACCGTCTTTGCTTAGTTTGCGAGATGGTGATTGATGCTGCGGGCGTCACCAAACGCAGTAAGTTCTACCCGGCGGTGATGAAATCTCATCAGCGTCTGACCTACACCCTGGCGTGGCACGCGTTAAGGCCCAAATCTGCCGAGGCTTCGGAAAACAAAGAAAGCGCTTTGGCGCGGGAACGCGTTGCCAAGGTGTTGCCGCAGCTGCAGCATCTCTATGCGCTGTACCAAGTACTTGATGCGGCGCGACACGCGCGCGGCGCAATCGAATTTGAAGGCGTCGAAGTGAAATTCAATTTTGACGAGTCCGGTTTGGTGCACATGGTCGGGCGTTACGAACGCAACGATGCACACAAGCTCATTGAGGAATGCATGATCGCGGCAAATGTTGCGGCGGCGAAATTTATCTCCAAAGCAAAAATTCCAGCGCTGTATCGCAGTCATGCCAGCCCGCCGGAGATGCGTTACGACGACGCGCGCAAATTTCTTGCTGAACTGGGCGTCAGCATGCCCACCTATGACGAGCTAACGCCAGCATTAGTCACCGCGGCATTGCGCAAAGCGCGTAACCGCCCAGACCGCGCTTTGATCGAAACGGTTTTGCTGCGCACGCAAAGTTTGGCAGTTTATTCCGCAATCAGTGATGGCCATTTCGGTCTTGCTTTGTCCGCATATGCGCATTTCACCTCGCCGATTCGGCGCTACCCGGATTTGTTGGTGCATCGGGCGATTTATTATGCTTTGAGTGAAGCTGCGCCTGAGAAATATAGCTACAGCCCGGAGAAAATGATCGAGTTGGGCAAAACCTGCTCTATGCGCGAACGGCGAGCGGATGAAGCTAGTCGTGACGTTAACGAGCGGCTCAAATGCGCCTATTTGGAACGTCATATCGGTGATGATTTCGACGGCATTGTCACCGGAGTGACCAGCTTTGGTGCGTTCGTGGAACTTAACGACAACCGCATCAGCGGCATGGTGCATGTCACGCAAATGCCGAATGATTACTATCACTACGATCAAAGCCGCATGCGTTTGTGGGGTGAACGCTCGCGCGCGGGCATACGCTTGACCGATCAGGTGCGGATTAAAGTGCTGCGCGTTGATGCCATCGAACGCAAAATTGACTTCAAACTGATCAGCGAATTAAGCCCGGTTCCGGCGAAAGAGCTGAGCATGGGTAAAAGCCCGCACCGTACCGAAAAGGGCGTCAAAGGCGGTTTTGCTGACCGTGCGGGCAGCTCGAAACGGGATCGCAGGCGGTGAGCCAAGACTGGATGTATGGCATCAACGCGGTCGAAGGCCAATTAAGCACCGACGCCGGACGTGTGCTGGAATTATTGATTGAAGCCAGTAGCCGCAATACGCGTCTGGATGAACTTGTGGCGCTAGCGGCGAAAGCAGGCATCCGCGCGCAAAAAGTCAGTGCTAGCGAGATCGCGAAAAAGTGCGACAGTGATCGACATCAGGGTGTGGCGCTAAAATACAAAATGGCCGAACTACTGAGCGAATCGGCGCTAACTGGGTTGGCACAACGCGCCGGGGCCAGCGCGCTGTTTTTGGTGCTTGATAATATCCAAGACCCGCACAATTTGGGCGCGTGCATACGTTCGGCCGCCGCTGCGGGTGCCACAGCCGTGGTGTTTCCAAAAGATAAATCTGCGGGCCTGACTGCCGTTGCGCACCGCGCCAGCGCGGGCACAGCGGCGCTGGTGCCCATAGTGCAAGTCACCAATTTAGCGCGTGCGCTGGAATTTTTGAAGGAAGCGGGCGTGTGGTGCTATGGCGCTGCGGGCGAAACCAACAATCTTATCTATCAAACCGATCTGCAAGGCCCGGTCGCGCTGGTACTGGGCAACGAAGGCGATGGCCTGCGCCGTTTGACGCGGGATCGCTGCGACGGCCTAGTCAAAATCCCGATGGTTGCAGGCGTGGAAAGTTTGAATGTTTCTGTTGCTGCGGGCGTAATGTTGTTTGAGGTGGTGCGGCAGCGGCTGGGCTGAGTCCGCTCCGAATCGTGTATCGCACCCGTTCAAAACTGGCGCTTGTCTTGTCTTAATTCTTATCCAAACACAGAGCACATTTATGTCAACCACCCATTTTGGCTTTCGCGACGTCGAGAGCCATGAAAAAGCCAAGCTCGTAGGGAAAGTTTTTAGCTCCGTCGCTACTAAATACGATGTTATGAATGACGTGATGAGCGCGGGCATGCATCGGCTGTGGAAACGCCATTTCGTCGGTATCGCCGATATTCGCGCGGGCGATAAAATTTTGGATTTGGCCGGCGGTACGGGCGATATTGCGAAACTGATGGCCGAACGCACCGGCGATAGCGGGCACGTCGTGTTGTCTGACATCAATCAAGCCATGCTAAGCGTGGGGCGGGATCGCATGCTCAACGAAGCCGCGTTCGGCCGCATCAGCTGCGCGCAAATTAATGCCGAAGCCCTACCCTTTGCCGCGCGCCAGTTTGATCTGGTCACGATCGCCTTTGGCTTGCGCAACGTCACCGACAAAGCCAAAGCGCTAAGCGAAATGCATCGTGTGCTGAAAGTCGGTGGAAAACTGATGGTCTTGGAGTTTTCCGAGCTACGCATCAACGCGCTCAAACCTCTTTACGACGCCTATTCGTTCAAAATTCTGCCGCGCATGGGTAAGCTGATCGCGAACGATTCCGCGAGCTACCAATATTTAGCGGAAAGCATCCGTAAACACCCGAACCAGGAAGCGCTTGCGGAGCTAATGCGTGGCGTAGGCTTCGCGCGCGTGAGCGCGCAAAATCTATTGGGTGGCATGGTGGCGATTCACACCGGTTATTCAGTTTAGCAATTGGGCTGGTGGACTAAATCCCTTTTAAAACCACGCCACGCCAGCCCAGCCATTCGTCCGTATCCGGCTTGCCCAGCACGCGTGATTCAAGCATGCGTCGCGTGGCGACGAGCTCGGGCGCTAGTTCAAGTTTTGCGGCGCGTGCCTCGACTTCCGCGCGCAGGTGTTTGTAGCGTTCATTAAGCACCGGGCTAAGCGGGCGCGGCGCGGGCTCGAAGCCGGTATCGTCGGCGGGTTTGGTCAACAGCGCCCAAAGTTCTGGGCCGCGTTTGCTAGACTTGGGCGCTTTTGTGTCAAGTTCCCGTTGAAAATGATTTTCGTCGCGCCATAGCCGTTCTGCCATCTCGAACGCGGCTTGGGTATCTAAAACCCAGCTCTTCGGTAAATTGCGCGCGCGTGCTTTGGCTTCACGCCAGTGCAGAACACGCCAAAGTTTGCGTTGGCTTTCTTCGACTAAATAATGCGTGCTTTTAATTTTATGATGCGGCTGCGGGTCTAGTTCATTCGCCGCCGCTTTTTCAAAGACGCGCGCGCAATCTTCATTCACCCAATCGACTCGGCCAAGTTCGGCAAGTTTGGCGTGCAGCAAATCAAACATGGGCAATAACACGCGCACATCGGTCGCGGCATATTCAATCTGCCCCGGCGTCAACGGACGTTTGAGCCAATCGGAGGTCGTTTCCGATTTGTCCAAAGTTTCGCCAAGCAGGTTTTGCACCAATTTTGCCAAACTTTGCATGGCCCCCAAACCGGCCAAAGACGCCGCAATTTGGGTATCAAAAATTGGCCCGGCAGGTGCACCAAAACGATCACGCAGCACTTCTAAGTCTTCGCCGACCGAATGCAACACTTTGCGCACACCTGGGTTTTTTAACAGCCCGCCTAGGGCAGCATCGTCATATGCGGCGGTTGGGTCAAACAAGTAAACGCCCGTGCGACTAGCAATTTGGATCAATCCAAGCTCAGCGTAATAGGTTTTGCGCCGTACAAATTCAGTATCCAGTGCAAAAACATCGCAAGATTCAAGCTCTTTTACCGCTTGATCGCAGTCAGCTTGGGTCGCGATCCATCGCGGCGCCGAATACGCAGCGCCAGGGCTACTCATCATGGGTACAACCTTTAAAAAAACTGAGGCGCTACCTTAACTCAGGAAGCTGCTTCGCGCGCGCTTAGCCGCTTGAACCTAAAAACCGCAGTTGACCGCTAACTAACTCCGATGAAGCTATGAATATGTTGAATAATTTAGATATTCCGAAGTTCACCCTGTGGGTGAAGGTCGCCAGCAACAAAATTGAACCCTTTTTTCCTTCCAACTGCGGTTTCTAGGTTGAAGGATATGGAAAAACAGCGCATTGCCTTTGCCGCGATTCGTTAATGCTAAACAATAGCCGCGACAAGCAATGGAAAAAGTCTGTGTCTATTCAGGCATGAAGCGATAGCGTCAAATCTTGCAATGAAAGGAATTCCAGCCCATGTTTAAAAATTTGAATACTTTTAGAAACCTCGGCCTATTTGTTGCTGCGATGACCCTGAGCTCTGCCAGCTTTGCGACACCGAAAGAGTTTCGTGCAGAATATGAGCTGTATCGCAATGGCAAGCTAATGGGTTCGTCGCAGATTGCTCTTAGCAAATCCCGGCATGGCTACCAATTTTCCACCACCAGCGCCAGTGAAGGCGGTTGGGCGAGCCTGTTGGGTGGCGCGGAAATCAAAGAAGTCAGCGAATTCAACGTTAATGGTGACGCATTTCGGCCGCTTAGCTACAGTTATCGCCAATCGGTGAGTGTCAAAACCCGCAAACGCGACATTTCTTTCGACTGGAACAAAAAATGGGCGCGCGAAGACGATGGTGATAACGTCGTGAGCTATTTGCTGGAGCCCGGCAGCCTAGATCGAAATCTTGTGGTGTTGGCCTTAGCGGAAGACTTAAAAGCAAAGCGTGCCAGTCTGAATCATTTTGTCGCCTACAAAGGCGAGTCTGTGACCTGGAATTTCAAAAACGCAGGCACCGAAAAAGTAAGCACGGCGCTGGGCGTTATTGAAGCCAGCCGCGTGGAACGCGTGCGCGACAACAAGAACCGCAGTACGATTAGTTGGCACGCGGCTAAGTTCGACTACTTGCCGATTAAAATTCAACAGCTCGAACCTAACGGTGACAGCATAGAAATGCGCCTAAAACGCATGGATATTGCGGCAAAATAAAAACGTATGACGAGTGCGGTGCGTCGCCTTACTCACGCCTCGTCTTACTTATGTGTCGCCTTACTAAATTGAGCGACACGCTGAGTTCACTTTGCAATTTGCGACGGTGTTGATCTTGATCAGTGATAATCTCCAAGCGTGTTAGGTTTGGTTCAAAATACGCCCGAGCTATGAACAACTTTGTAAACCTTAATGGACTTTATGATCAGGCGCAGGCCGCCCTGATTGGGCTGCGCTCTAGCGATCAACCGGACCGAAGCGACACTGTAAATGTGTTGATTGAAACACTGGCACGGATCCGCGAACTTGCTTTAACCCATGAAAATTTGCACCATGGTTTATTACAAGCCAGCCCCGATGCGATCACTATTCACCTAGATTCAGGCGAAATTATTGACGCCAATCCCGCCGCTGAGCGCACCTTTGGCTATACGCGCACGGAGCTTATGAAAATTGGCTTGAGCGGCCTTAACCCATCGCTCAACCCGAACCATATGGCGCTGTGGTGGCAGCGTGCTGGTGATGGCGGCACTGAGATTTCCGAGACGCAAAATCGTCGCTCCGATGGCAGTTTTATCCCGATTCGAGTGCGTTCCATTGCTTTTCAGGTCGGCTCTAGGCGCTTAATTGCGGCCATTGCCCGCGATATCAGCGATGAAAGTGCGCGTACCAAAGCGCTCGTGGAAAGCGATCAACGATTCACCGAGCTTTTCTCGGCCATTGATAAAGGCGTGATGATTCACAGCCCAGAACAGCGTTTGCTGGCAATCAATCCAGTTGCGCGGCGCATTCTAGATTTGCCCTCTGACTGGGCGCCCGGTCACGATAGCGAAGGCCTTTCAAATGAGCACTTCATTCATCTGTTTGATACCAACGCGGTCGCAATCGCGCCGGAACAGGAGCCTATTGCGCGCGCAGCGCTGCACGGTGAGGCCTGCGAGAGCCGTGTTGTCGGACTTTTGAACGTCAATACTCAGCATTTCACTTGGCTATCAATTTCGGTAACGCCGCAGTTTCGCGCGGATCCAGAACTCCCAGGGGGGCGCGCAGCGCACCCGTTTCAAATCATGTCGATTTTTTCGGACATCACCGATTTAAAGCGCGCGGCGGAATTTTTTGAAGAAACGCAAAAGTTAGCCGGCATCGGCTGTTGGGACGCAGACGTCCAAACCGGCAAAGTATATTGGTCCGACACCATGTTTCATATGCTGGAACAACAGCCCGTCGCAGAGATTGAGATCGCCCAGGCGTTCGCCTGCGTGCACCCGGGTGATCGACAACGGCTTATGCCCTGGTGGGATGCAATGCAGCTGAATCCAAAACCTATGCAGAGCGAAATGCGCTTGGTCACGGCAAGTAATAAAACCATCTGGATGCGAATTTCTGGCAAACCTAAATTGTTGAACGGCAAACTTTGGCGTGTCGTTGGCACCTGTCAAGATATTACCGCGGTCAAAAATGAGCAAGACGAGCTGACCAAACGTACGCAAATGGATACTCAGACGGGGTTGATGAATCGCGCCGCGGCGTTGACGCAATTGCAGCTCAAGCTCGACGCACACGCTACGCCGGAAAGCCGCGAAACTCAGAGCAGCGAATTGTTACCCGGCCTGATGTTGGTCGACTTGGATCGATTGCACTTGCTGGAAACCATTGTCGGGGAAGTGGCCAGCGACGCGCTATTGATTGCAGCAGTGGCGCGGCTACGCGCAAATTTACCCTCGAACGCGGACCTGGCGCGGTTCTCGGATTTAGAAATATTGGTGATGATCGACGTCAACAGTGAAGCCGTGCTGTGGCAACACGCCGATCGTGTCAGCCACGCTTTTAGTCAACCGTTTGCCAGCGGTGGCGAGGAATTTTTGTTGAATCCAGCGATTGGAGTGGCGCGCTTTCCTAGCGACGGCAACCGCATGCCGCTGCTGTTGCGGCATTTGGATGCGGCGACCAGTGAAGCCAAACAGCGCACCGGCGCTGGCTGGCAGGGGTTTTCTGCGGGTCTGGCGATGAAATTGCGGCAACGCTTGCAATTAGAAGCGCAATTGCGCAAAGCGCTGGAGCAAAATGAATTTTCTTTGCTATATCAGCCGAAAGTGAACTTGCGCACGGGTGTGCTGTTGGGGGTAGAGGCGCTGCTGCGTTGGAATAACCAGATTTTGGGCGAACTTTCCCCCACGGTATTCGTGCCCTACGCCGAAAGCACGGGCGACATCGTGCCCATTGGCGCTTGGGTATTGCGCGAAGCGTGTCAGCAAATGCGGCTATGGCGTGCGGCCGGGCTTAGCGTGGGACATGTCGCCGTTAACGTCTCTTTCCGGCAATTTCTGTCGGAACGCTTCACCCGTGATGTCAGTGACGCCTTACGCGACAACGACTTGCCTGGTGCGTGCCTGGAGCTGGAACTGACCGAGCGCGTATTTGTGGACGATGGTTTCGAGACCCAAAACACGATCGCCGATTTGCGCCGGTTGGGTGTACGCATAGTGATTGACGATTTTGGCGAGGGCTATAGTGCGCTTGGCTATTTGCGGCGCTTGAACGTGCATGGCATCAAAATCAGCCATCATTTTATGCGTGAAATTCCGCATTCCGATGTCGACACCAAAGTCTGTCGCGCAATGATAATGATGGCGGATAGCTTGGGATTAAGTGTGGTGGCCGAAGGCGTCGAAACCCCCGCTCAATGCGATTTTTTATTAAGTTTGGGCAGCGAGGTAGCGCAAGGTTTCATGTTCAGCGCCCCGATTCGCGCGTCCGTTTTACCCGATTTTATTGCCGCTGGTGAAAGCGGGCGAGCAAATTTAGAATAGCGCCACCTGAACTTAGCTAGGTCAGATTTCAACCATCCACCATTGCCCACCTTTCGCGCCGCCAATGCGTTGCAACTTACCCCCGACTTTAAGCTTAGCAACCTGTTTTTCAACCGCTCGCGCGGAAATATCCAATTTTTCTGCCATTGCCTTGGCGCTAATGCGTTCGTCTTTAGTAATTAGCGCAATAATTTTCTCCAAACTTATCTCCGAACTTATCTCCGAACCTATCGTTTGGACATCGGCTAACGCCGCAGCAATCGCCCGCAGCATAAAGTGAATGAATGCAGCGCAATCGCTAGCAACGGTGCGTCTTTGAATGGCTTGGTAATACCCTGCTCTTCCTCCAGAGCACTTTACCGCTCCACTTGCTCGGCAATATCAGCCACCAAACACAAGACATCGGGCGTAAGGGTAAAACGCGGTTGGTAGTCGGTTTTCATTGGCGCTCGTTGTTTTCGCCAATCACCTAGCCCGAATCGAAAACGCCCGGTGAATTTTGGCGTTGCGTTCAAAGTCGGGCGGGATACTTTTAGCGCTGAAATCCTCAACTGCATAGTGCTCAGCGATCGCTGGGTCAAGTTTAAAGCGCTGCGCATTGGTGACAAAGATGAGCTCGCCGCGCGCGCTCAGCAAATCCATACATTGCCCAATCATGTTGGCGTGGTCACGTTGAATATCCAACACGCTTGTCGTACGTTTAGAGTTGCTAAACGTCGGCGGGTCCAGATAGATCACATCAAACGCGCCTTTTGCGTTCGACTGAGTGACTGCCCATTCCAGCCAAGCCAAGGCGTCTGCCTGTTCAATCACATGATCTTGCTGATCGAGATAATTTAACTCGAAATTCTGCGCTGCCCAGTGCGTGTAGGTGGGCGATAAATCGATTGAAAGCGAACTCGTCGCGCCGCCCTTTGCGGCGTAAACGCTGGCGCTAGCGGTGTAGCAGAATAAATTTAAAAAGCGCTTACCGCCGCATGTTTTGGCGATGCGCTGGCGCAACAGCCTGGAATCCAAAAATAAGCCGGAGTCTAAATAGTCATCCAGATTGACCCAGAACTTCTGCGCACCTTCACTGACTTCAAAATATTCGCCCGTCGCTTGGCGTTCGCGCCGATATTTACCTCCGCCTTTTTCACGTCGGCGCGTTTTTAGATAAACAAACTCCCTTCCTAGCCCGAACGCCGCTTGTGCACCCGCGACCAACTCGCGCAAACGCCCGGCCGCGACATCTTCCGGAATATCTGCAGGGGCTAGATATTCCTGGATGTGCAAACGGCCCTCATAGACATCAATTGCTGCGGAGTATTCCGGCAAGTCCGCGTCATAGGCGCGAAAGCAGGTGAGCCGATGATCCGCCAAATAGCTTTTCAGGCGCCGCAAGTTTTTCTCGATGCGATTCGCCACCATCTGCGCGCCGGGGCTGGGCGGCGGGCCGGATTTAATTGGACCGGGTTTGCTTTGCGCCGACTTCGCGGGTGCAGCTGATGCTGTCTCGATGCGTGCTTCTCGACTGCGCGCGGGCTCCTCACTCTGGGTTTCTCTGGCGTTAAATTCGCTCAAGGCAAGCATTAAATCTTTAGGCAAATCTAGATTTTCTAGTGCAGCAGGCTTGGTCGGTACTAACTGCGCGGCAGCAGCCTTGGGCTGGACAATCGCCTTCGTGTTCGGCGGCCTCAATTCGGCGTCAGACGAATTTTCCGGCAAAGAACGCTGGCCACGACTGGCATCGAAAAGCGCCAAGGTGCAGTCCAGCGCACCGTTTTTTACCACATAACGTTTGATGATCGGCAAATTGACTGCGGTTAACAGCTCGACATCACTGCTAATTAGCGCGGCACCAAAACCAGAAAATTCGCGCGCCAGCATCGCACCAACAGCGCGATAAACCGGCACCAACGCACGCGCATTGCCCATGCGTTCGCCGTACGGCGGATTGCCCAAAACCAAGCCAGCGCTGACGTTCGGCGGGCACTTTAAAGTTCGGGCATCAGCCACGCTTAAGCGCACAAAACCAGAAAATCCGGCCGCTTGCAGATTGCGTTTGGCAATCGCGATTAAGTTGACATCGTCATCGAAACCATAAAAGCGCGGCTCCACGTTCAAGTTTTGCAAGCCCGCAGTCGCAGTGGCTCTTGCCGCAGAAAGTTCAATTTCTTCCGCTTCCCGCGTATAGCTTGGGTGCGCGCAATAGCCAAAGCCGCCATCCTCAGCCCGTTTAAGCCCAGGCGCAACATGTGCAGCGATCGCGACGGCTTCCAATAAAATCGTACCAGCACCGCACATCGGGTCTATAAAACATTCGCCACGTGCCGCGCGTTCGGGCCACTTGGCGCGCAGCAATAGTGCGGCCGCCAAATTTTCTTTGATCGGCGCTTCGCCCTGCCCTGTGCGCCAACCGCGTTCATGCAAGGCGTGGCCGCACAAGTCCCACATGATTGCCGCTTCATGCGGGTGTAGATACAAACGTAGGCGCACGGCCGGGTTTTCCGAGTCTACGTTGGGCCGTTCCACACCGTGATCGCGATGCTGATCGACAATGGCGTCCTTCACCCGCAGCGCGGCAAAGCCGGTGTGCGCAATACCCGGCGCACTGCCGCTGACGTCCACGATAAAGCTGCGTTTCGGTCCTAACCACTCCTGCCACGGCAGTTTTTTTGCCGCCTCATACAGCGCATCCGCATCGGGCGCAGAAAAGCGGGTCAACACCACCAAAACGCGGGACGCCAGACGCGAGTGCAAGCAGGCACGCATCGCAAATTGAAAATTGCCGCTGAATTTCACTCCCGCCAACGCTTCGCGCGCATCCGGCGCACCGAGTGCGATCAGTTCATCGCGCAATAAATATTCCAAGCCTTTCGGACAGGGCGCGAATAACTCTAAACCGTGTTTAGGTGCGCTGCGGCTCATGCTTTCGCCTTGTCAATTATTTCCAGTCCAGATAAAAAGAGGGTGAACTCGTGCTCAATGGCGGCCATCGAATTTTTTAGCCGGTGATCATCGTTGACCAACACCAACTTCGCGCCATAGGCGCGCGCAAAGCCGATGACTTCAGCCGGATCAATCAGCTCATCGTTCCAGCCGTGCATGATCGTGACATTGTTACAGCGCATGCGCATTGGCGGTTCTGTGCCGCGAAAAAAGATCGGTGGTGCTAGCAAAAATAGCCCGGCCACTTCCACTTTTAGCGACGCCATGGCACTGATGTAAGCGCCCATGCTCGAACCTGCCAAAACCCTTCTCGACGGGTTGGCACAAAGACTAAGCAGTTTTTCTATGCGCTCAGTTGCTAGTGCTTGGACGCCGTAATCAGGCCGCTGACACGTATAACCGCGCAGGCTGGCGAGCGCATCTAAACGGGTAATTTTGCTGGCATTAGGCCCCGATTCGCGGCCATGCGACAAGATGAGCTGATTCACTTATTCGTCCTTAAAGTGGCGCAATCGGTACCAGCGTCAACATCAATTGTTGCAAGCCCAGCGCACCCAGCTGATAGACAACCGTTAGCGTCAACATCAAAACACCCACGGATAAATCCAGCGGCCCGATAGGCGGAATCAGCCGACGAAACGGTGCCAGCATGGGCTTGACCAATGAATTCACGACCTGCATGACGTCGTTATGAGGATTCGCTTGCACGAAACTGGCGATCACAAACACAACTAGAAGTAGAAACAACAGCCAGTATAGTGATTGCCAAACCAAAAATACGCCCAGCACAATTGCAAGCAAACCGAAACTCAAACTCAGCGCCGAAGCCCAAATTAGCCCTACCAACAACGCTAAAATTGCGACGGTAATATTGAAATTGCCATAGCGCGGGATGATTTTCTCAAACGGGCGCAATAGCGGTGCCAAGCTCATATACAACGACTGCACAAAAGAATTATTGAACGGAGCCCGCACCAGCTGCAGCAGCAGCCGTGTCAGCAGCAACCAAACTATAGTGCCAAATATGAAATTGATCACCAATGAGTAAATACTGTACATACTTTTCCTGTGGATGCCGTCCACTTACGGGCGGCTTTGCAAAGCAGAGATGCGTAATGTTTAGCCAAATTGCGCTGACAGAGTCTTGCCGCGTGCGGTCGCAGCGGCAATGGCATCAGCAACTTGGCCGCGAAAACCGGCTTGCTCAAACACCGCTAACGCCGCCGCCGTAGTGCCGCCTGGGCTGGTCACGCGCTCCCTAAGCATGCTGGCGGGCTCGTCACTTTCAAGCGCCATTTTGGCAGCGCCATAGGCGGTATTCAGCACCAGCGCCCGCGCCACCTCGGCGCTAAGCCCTTGCGCCGTAGCCGCCGCCTGCATTGCTTCGATCAATAAAAAGAAATAGGCAGGACCCGAGCCGGAAGTCGCGGTTACCGCGTCCATCAGCGCTTCTGCTTCGACCCACACGCTAGCACCTGCGGCATTCAGCAGATTTTGCGCGCTGAAGCGCTGTTGGGCATTGACATCACTTTCCGCAAAAAGCGCGGTGACGCCTGCACCAATCAATGCCGGCGTATTGGGCATGCTGCGCACCAGCTTCGCCTTTGGCCCCAGCCAATGACGCAAACTGGCCAGCGAAATCCCGGCGGCAATGGAGATAACCAGTGGCGCACTTGCCTCCACCTGCGCCGCTAAGCTTTCGCAGACTTCGCGCATCATTTGTGGCTTCACAGCCAGTAACCAAATTCCCTTCCCCACCACTGCAGAGCCACTATCGCTGTGCACCTCGACGCCAAAATCGCGCGCTAAGGACTCTGCGGTCGCAGCAAAAGGTTCAGCAACCGCGATGCTCGCAGCACTTTGGCCACGCTTGAGCAAGCCGCCAATAAGCGAGCGCGCCATATTGCCGCCACCGATAAATGCGATTGTTGAGTCCATAGTTCACACACTAAATTTGTAGCGCGCGAGTGTGCCACGCGGGCCGGGTGGCGCGCTGGGTTTGGCTGAATGGGGACACCACATCGCTCCGGAAAATACGAAAAATTTATCCAAGAAATATTTTCTTCGCACCCAGGCCCCTAAATTTATTCCCCTATGATCCTTGAGTACCCGCCTTCTCGTATGTGCGAATAACCCACATTGAGAGCGGTACCGATGCGCATGCAACCCCAGCTATTTCCTAGCAAATCAGAACACGGTTATGTTGCGCCTGACTATTTGGAAACTACCTCCCGAATCGTGGCACCGATCAAGGCGCAAAGTTATGCGCAAATGCGAATCCAGGCTGGGCAGCGGGTACTCGATGTAGGCTGTGGGGTAGGTATTGATGTCATGGCGCTGGCGCAATTGGTCGGTGGCGGTGGCCAAGCACTGGGCGCGGATGCTGATGCGGAAATGGTGCAGCAAGCGCGCGCCAAAATTGCGGAAGGGAAAATCACGCAGGCCAGCGTTGAATGCGCCAGCGCCACGGAACTTCCATGGGCCAACGATAGTTTTGATTCGTCGCGCTGCGAGCGCATGTTTCAACACTTGGCGCAGCCAGAAAGCGCGCTGGCGGAAATGCTGCGGGTCACGCGCCGGGGCGGCCGCGTGGTGGTTTTGGACACCGATTGGGGCTCATTGTCGATTAATGCGCCCAATTCGGCATTGGAGCGCCGTTTGGTGGCATTTAAACCCGAGCAAGCGCTGCGTAACGGTTTTGTAGGCCGGCGCTTGCCCGCATTGATGCAAACCGCCGGGCTGCAAGATGTGCAAATCGCAGTGTTGCCGGTGTATTCCACGCACTACGCAACCGCGCGTTTTGCTTGTGCCTTGGACGATTTAATCGCGCGCGCGCATCAGGCGGGCATCGCCTCGCGGCAAGAAATCGAAGACTTTGAGCACGCCTTATCGACGCTGGATAAGACCGGTCGTTTTTTCGCGAGCGTGAATATGGTGTTAGTCGCTGGAACCAAGGCATAGCAATGACTATCCAAATTATTGTGTGCGATACCGCCGAACGACGCCAGGAACTCTACGCATTTCGGCATCAAATTTGGGCCGCAGAGCTAGGCGCGGAAGTGCCGGGCGATGCGGTGTCGCAAATGTTTGACTCGGTTGACATAGCCGCGATCAACTATGCCGCCATTGAAGAAAATCGATTGATCGGCTCCTTTCGGGTCACTGATTTGCGGCTAATGGATAATGCCGAGGCAATCATTCAGCGCTATCACTTACAAACCCTAATCGATCAAATCGGAATCGGGAGCATCGCGCATGTCGGAAGGCTTGCGGTTGATCGCGGTGCACGCGGTGGCATGTGCCTTTTTGCGCTGCTGGAACGAGCTATGCGCGACGCTTCCAAGCGCGGCACGCGCGCCTATTGCTTTGATTGCAGCCCCTATTTGTTGCGCACCTACGAGGCGCTGGGCGCGGTGCGTGCTGGCGCCGCCTTTGATGATCCAACGATGGGGTTCAAAATTCCACTGGTAATAATTAATGCAGATCAGGGGTATTTCCGCCGTATTCGCTCGCCGTTGGCGCGCGTGTTTGGCAACGCCGCCAATGATCCACTGCATGATCCGCTTGCGGTCGCTTGGCGCGAACAGCTCTCCGTCCACAGCCGCTTGCTGCCTTCCAGAGATGCAAAGACTCTGCTGGAATACATTGATGCGCGGCTGAAAAACGAGCCTATCGGCGCACACAACCTGCTCAGCGGGCTGAGCTACCCACAACGGCAACAGTTGTTGGCGCGCTCAACAATTTTTAATAGCGAAATCGGTCAAGAGGTGATCAAAGCCGGCTTGCGCGAGGATGCTGTGTTTATGTTGCTAGCCGGCACGCTAGAGGTAATTGACGAAGATCACCCAAGCCTGATTTTAAAAACGTTGGAAGCAGGCGAATTTTTTGGTGAGATGGCCTGGCTGACGGGTGCATCGCGCCACAATCGCGTATGCGCAAAATCTGCGTGCGAAATTCTATTGATCCCCGCCGACGTGCTGCGCACGCTAATGAGCAATACCCCGGAGGTTGCCGCAATTATTCTGCGCAATATGGCCGCGACCTTGGCAACTCGGTTGCAGCTAATTTCGCAACGGTTGGTACCGGCGTTGGCGGCATAAATCCAAAAGTTATGCGGGTTTCGTACGTTGACATGATTCCGTACGGGCTGTACAGTAATATCATGAAAATTTCTAGGCATTTAGGGTCTCCTCAAGCAGGCGAGACGGCAACCAAGTCTCGCGAAGGCGACACAGCAGTTAAGCCCCGCCGAGTAAGTGGCAAAGCGGCTGAGTCTCGCCTTAGCAAGTTGGCCCAAGATAACGATGTCAAAGGAGTTGAACAAGCGCGTCAACAGTTACCCACGATTTTGGCAGCAGCGTTGGCAGGACGCACGACCTTTATCACCCGTCACGGACGTCAAGTCGCAGCGGTAGTGCCTGCGGCATCGGTAAAGCAGCTCAGCCCAGTATCGCTGCTAACTATTGCCGGGAGCGGAGCTGGCTTGTGGGGGCCGCAAAGTAGCAAAACAATTCAGAAGTTACGTGACGAATGGAATTTTTAGATACGGCACAACTTCAAGAAGGTTCTTTGCTGCTAGTGGACAGCTCGCCGATCATTTACACGCTTGAAGGTAGCGAATTCGCAGCACGGTTTAGGCCCATCTTTCAAAGGCATGCGCGAGGCGAGCTGCGGCTTGCGGTAACGACCGTCACCATTGCTGAAGTATTAATTGGGCCCATCAAAGCGGGCGAAGAAGCACTTGCAAGGCGCTATCGTGCAGTATTGCAGGCTTGGCAGGTCGTTGATCTCAACAGCGACATTGCCGAAAGTGCAGCACGCCTACGCGCTACGTACCGACTAAAATTGCCGGACGCGATTCAACTAGCAAGTGCCTTGGCCATCAATGCCGACGCACTAATTACTCATGATCGTGATTTTTCTAAGATTCACGGCATTCGGATTTTGGGGTGAAGCTTTAAAACACCAACAGTGCCGCACGAAACGGCAAGCCAAACAACAACAGTGAGGACAGAAAAAAAAAGCGCGAATCGCGTCTTAATATGATTTAGCAACACCTGCACCAAACTGTGGATCACGCGCACGCCCACATAGCCCCACGCCAGGGACAAGCTAAGGCTAGTTTGATCGCCTAACACCGCCAGACTAATTGCGACCGCGTAAAACACCGTGGGGTGCTCCATCAGGTGATTGAAATTATCCGCTTTCCAACGCACGTTCGCGGGAAGCAAAGCCATTTTCTCGCCTCAAGGCATCGTTGAATCTAGCGCCATACGCGCTTTAGGATGGCCGGAATTCGCGTCGCGTACATCCAAAGCCAGATGATGGTGGATCAAATGGCCAGCGCGATAACTGGCGCGATAACTGGGGCAAGCATGAGCTTAGCGTGGGACATATTAATTTCCTAATGAAGTGCAGGCGCTGTTCAACGACGCAAATGGATTTCACTGAGATCGCACCTGCAATATCAAACTTGCGCGTCCCGGAATCTTCAAGACTTCGCCCAGCGGCCATTGCTCGCCGGTCAGCACATCGGCGCCTACCGAATTCGGCGCCAAAACTTCGCGAAATCGGCGTAAATCAAGCTTAGTTTCCTCAGCATTTTTGTTGAGTACGACCATGATTTTATTGCTGCCGTCATATCGAAAATACACATAAATCCCATCGATTGGCGCGAAGTGTTTCAACTTGCCGGAGTGAATAACGGACTGAGTCTTGCGCCAGTTCAGTAGTTTACTTACGAACTCCTGCGCCTGCTTTTGCGCCGGCTTGAGTCCCACGCCGGTGAACGCATTCACTTGATCCCCAGGCCAACCGCCCGGAAAATCCAAGCGTGCCGCACCGTCATTACGCGTTTTTGTGCTCGTCATTTGAATTTCGGTGCCGTAATAGAGCTGCGGTATGCGCGGCATTGTCAGCAAATAGGTGACCGCCATGCGGTACAGCGCCTGATCCTCACTCAACACACTAAACAGGCGCGGGGTATCGTGGTTGCCTTCAAACAGCACTAAGTTCGCGGGATCTGGGTAGAGCCGATCATTGACCAATGCCTCGTAAAGCGCCGACAGCCCGCTGTGATCACCCTCGGGCATAACAAGCGCATTGCGCAACACGCCATGCAGCGGAAAATCCATAACGCTGGGTAAATCTGAGGTGTAGCCATCGGCATTTTTCGCACCGCGCAGCCAGTAGGCAACAACGGTTGGGTTGTCGCTCCACTCCTCACCCACGACATTGAGATGGGGGTATTCCTGCATTACCCGCTTTGACCATTGCGCTAAAAACTCGGTGTCGGAATAACCATAAGTGTCCACACGCAGGCCAGCAAGCCCGGCATATTCCACCCACCAGAGCGTATTTTGTATTTGATAAGTTGCCACCAGCGGGTTGCGCTGATTCATATCCGGCATCGTTTCTGCAAACCAGCCCGCGGTAAAATTTTCCTTGTCCAAGGCGGATGCATAAGGATCACTCACGGCAGTGCGGGTATGCCGTGTCGCCACGAATTTTGCGTCGAAACTAAGCCAGTCTGCACTGGGCAAATCGCGCAGCCACCAATGTTTCGAGCCGATATGGTTGAGCACGATATCAGCAATCACGCCTATGCCTTTCGCCCGCGCCTGCACGACCATGCGTTGATAGTCGGCGTTGGTGCCAAAGCGCGGATCAATGCGATAAGTGTCGGTAGCAGCATAGCCATGGTAGGAATACTGCGGCTGGTTGTTTTCCGTCAAAGGCGTTGGCCAAATCGCGGTGAAACCCATCCGCGCAATGTAGTCCAGATGCTGGCTCAACCCGGCCAAATCCCCGCCATGACGGCCTGATTCGCTATTGTTGCGATCCACGTGATCGGCGAAACCCGGCAAATTATCGTTGCTTAGATCGCCATTGGCAAAGCGATCAGGCATCAAATTAAGAATGACATCTGAGCTGTCAAAACCGACGCGCTGCGCCGAACCGGCGGCACGTGCCAGCAATTCATACGCCACCTGCTGCAACGTTTTGCCATCGCGCAATTCTAGCGTGAGCGTGCCGGGAACGGTGTCAGGAGCAATCTGCAGATTGACAAAAGCGTAATTGCTATTCGCCGTGCGCGTGATGGATTCGATGCGCACGCCGGGGTAGTTCAGGCTGATGGCATTTTTCGCAACCTCTGCGCCGTGCAGCATCAGTTGCACACGCGTATTTTTCATGCCCACCCACCAGTTTGGCGGCTCCACGCGCTCAATCGGCGGTGTGGCTGATGCCAATAATGGCAGGAATAAAATTGCAATGAGTGCAAACGCATTTTTCATCAGTGATCTCCAATCTTTAAACCAAACGGTCGCTACTTTAATGAGCCGACCGCAACATCCCCGCGCCACGCATCCATCTACAGGTGTCTGCCACCAATTGCGGCAACGGTGTTAGCTGCAGACCAAGCTCGGCTTGGGCTTTGCGGATATCGCAGCGCATCGCGTGGGTAACGAACGCCACGGACTCAGGCGTAATGTCAGGCTCAACTCCAGTAAAGGCCGCCGCCATCACTTTGAGGCGCGCCAAAGTTTTAATCAAAAATGCCGGTGTCGCACGTGTTGGCGCTTTGCGGCCAAGCTCAGCAGCGATTAATTGCACCAACGTCAGAAAACTGGCCTGCGCCCCGCCTAGCAAATAGCATTCGCCACTGCGGCCGCAATCGAACGCGCGCAAATGCGCCGCCGCCACTTGCCTGACATCAGCGAATGAGCCCGACCCGGGCGGCGCTCCGGGTAATTTTTCCGTGTCAACCAGCTGGATCAGCCGTGCCCAGTTGTGCTGATCTTGTGGCCCGAGCAAATGCGTAGGGTTCAGCACCACCACGTCCAAACCACTTTCCAGCACCAGTGCTTGCGCCAGCGCCTTAGTGTGGGCGTAATTAATCCAGCTGTTTAGACCAAGCTGGGGCGAGTTTTCATCAATCATTTGATCGGTCAAACCGTAAACCGCGACTGTGGAAGTATCAATAAAGCGCCCTACTCTGCCTTTGGCTGCGGCCAAAACATGCGCGACACCTTGCACATTGACTTGCGTTTGCGCCGCGTTTTTGTGCGCCCACATATTGGTGCTTGCCGCCACATGGAATAGCGCATCGACCGGGCGCTTGAGCGCCCTGTGCAGTGAATCGGCATCCAGCACATCGCCCAAATGCACAGTCAACTTCGGGTGCTTCGCCAGTTCAGGCTGCAGTTTGCCACGCAGTTCGCCAGGCAGTTCGCCAGGCAGTTTGCCAGTCAATTTGCCAGTCAATTTGCCAAGCAGTTTGCCAGTCAATTTGTCAGGCAATTTGTCAGGGTCACGCACCAAAACGCCGACTTCATGCCCTAGCTCGAGCGCCTGCGCCAGCACATGAGCACCTAAAAACCCTGTCGCACCGGTTATAAATAGCTTGGCCATACGCGAACCTAAAATTGAAAAGTGTCGTGTCGGGAATATACCCTGAGCAGATGCAGCGGCGGCTAAGTGCACATGGTATTGCCTAGAAGCTGCGCGGTTTTGCTTTCGCACGTTACACTCAGTGCCTATGCGAATTTTTATGCAAGCTCTACCGGCTGCCAATGAGGCACCTAAATATCTTCAGCTCGTGCTGCAGCAAGATTTGCTGGGCGGCTGGACCCTAATCAAAGAATCTGGTCAGCAGGGTGGCAAGATTCAAGTCAAACGCGAGCTGTTCCTGGACTTAGCCGCAGCGCAAGCCGCACTGATTAGCGCCCGCGATCAGCAGCTTAAAAAGGGCTTCAATATCATGTTCGCGGAAGGTGAAGACCTGCGCACCCAGAGTGGATTGCACAAATATGGCTAAAGTGTTCGCGGGCCTGGCCAAATTTGGCATGCGCGCGGTGTTGCTGCTCAGTGTTCTGAACGCAGCCTATGCGGAATCAGAACGCTGTGTACCTGCCCCAGATGGCAGCTGGCACTGCGGTAAAGATGTCACTGAAGCGGACGCCGCACCTTTGCCGGAGCGGCAAACGCGCAGCCTACCGCCGGTGATGCTGATAGACCCGGCGCGCTTCGGTGAAGGGGATTTGGAAACCGATGCCGTGGCTGAAGAAGTGCGCGTTACCGCGGCGCCGATTCCCACTGAAGCTAAAGTCGTCAACGCAAAAACCGCCAGCCCCGCGGCCACACAAATCCCAGCCACCGCGCAAGCGCTTGCTGCTATTACAAAACCAGCGGCGGCTAATCAACCGCATACCACCGCCATCGCCGAAGCCGACCTTGCATCTAACGGCAAATACTCGGTACAGCTCGCGTTAGCGAGTACTCCGCGCGGCTTTGATGCGTTGCTCGCCAGGCTAGGCTCAGCCGCGCGCAATTCTCAGCGACGTCAGTTAGCAAATGGCAGCTGGGTGTTGCTGATCGGTAGTTTTACTTCGATTGCACAGGCGCGAAACGCCGTTCCAAGCAGCGTTCCGGGTGCTTTTGCAAGAGATATTTCCACGCTAAATTTTAAGTAACTTAAATCCAATAACTTTGAAGTGAAAAGCTAATGAAAAATAATCGATTCTTGGCGGCATTAGCGCGCCAGCCGGTAGATCGTGTTCCCGTTTGGCTAATGCGCCAAGCCGGGCGCTACTTGCCGGAATATCGCGCCACCCGTGAACGTGCCGGCAGTTTTCTGGCACTCGCAAAAAACCCGGAATTTGCCTGTGAAGTGACATTGCAACCGCTGGCGCGCTTTCCCCTAGATGCGGCGATATTGTTCTCCGACATTCTTACCATTCCAGACGCGTTTGGCTTGGGCCTGCATTTTATCGATGGCGAAGGCCCGCGTTTCACGCGTCGGATTGAATCTGCCAGTGATGTTGCTGCCCTTCCTAACGCGAATGTGGTGGAATCCTTAAGCTATGTCAGCGACGCGGTATCGCTGATTCGTAAAGAACTTAACGAATCGGTGCCGCTGATTGGTTTTTCCGGCGCGCCATGGACGCTGTTTTGTTACATGTTAGAGGGCGGCGGCAGCAGCCACTATCATCGCGCCAAGCGCTTCATGCTCGATGAAGCCAAAGCCGCGCACCAGCTGCTCAACAAATTAGCCGATGCCGTTATCGAGTATTTGATCATGCAGGCGAAGGCTGGCGCGCAAGTACTGATGCTGTTTGACAGCTGGGCAGGTTTATTGGCAGCGCCGCACTATCACGAATTTTGCGAGCGCTATTTGCGCAAAATCACGCACGCGATTAAGGCGGATCCGGCCAGTGCCAACTTGCCTCTGATTGTATTTGCCAAAGGTGCAAATATGCATTTGGAAAGTCTGAGCCTGCTCGGCAGTGATGCGCTGGGTCTGGACTGGACTGTGCCAATAAGCCACGCACGTAAATTAACCGGCGGACGCGTCGCGCTGCAGGGCAATCTTGACCCCGCCGTACTGTACGCACAGCCAGATCAAATTCGAGCTGAAGTAGCGCTTTTGCTAGAAGACGCGACCACCGCACCCGGCCATATTTTTAATCTTGGTCACGGCATGAACCCCGATATGCTGCCCGAGCACGCCGCCGTGGTGGTTGATGCGGTGCATAGTTACTCCGCAGCACAGCGTGCGCGGGCAAGTCTGGCTTAACTAGATGAGCAACCCGCACTTCACCCCGGAATCCCTGAAATTTCTAAAAGATTTGGCAGAAAACAATACACGGGAGTGGTTTACGCCGCGCAAAGCCCAGTATGAAGCACTAGTGCGTGACCCGTTTTTGGCACTGATCGAAGCGATGCAGCCCGCCCTTGCAAAAATTAGCCCGCATTTTCGTGCGGATCCCAAACCGATGGGCGGTAGCTTGTTTCGGCTGTATCGCGACGCGCGTTTTTCTAACGACAAATCCCCGTACAAACCCTGGGCCGGTGCGCGTTTTTTCCACGAGCGCGCAAAGCTTACCCCGGCACCCAGCTTTTATTTGCACATCGCCCCTGACGATTGTTTTATCGGCGGCGGAATTTGGCACCCCGAACCGCCAACCCAGCGTAAAATCCGTGAATTTATTCTGGAAAACCCCAGCAGCTGGATCGCAGCGACCCAAGGCGCGCAGTTCACAAGCCATTTTACTTTGGGCGGTGACACCTTAGTCCGCCCGCCGCGCGGTTTCGATGCCAAGCACCCGCTAATTAACGACATCAAACGCAAAGATTTCGTCGCTGTAAGATCATTAACCGATGCGCAAGTCTGTCATAGCGGCTTACTCAACCAAGTCGATACCTGCTTTAGCAGCTGCGCACCGTTGATCGATTATTTGTGCGCCGCTTTGGAACTGGAGTTTTAGCGATTGCGCGCTTCGCGCTGGTTGTTGATCACAGGCTGCGTCGCGTTATTGGTCGGCAGCTTCTTTTTGTCTCGCAAGGTTTTAAACCGCCGTGAGATTGCGTCCACGCAGCAGGTTAGGCCAGTACCATCCGGCGCGGCCGCAACTCGCGCTGTTGAACCCAATGACGAGGCCGCTTTAAACGCTGTGGATCCGCAGGCCTCAAAAATCAACCGCTGCCGCCCGTTTGTCGTCAAACAAAAACGCATCGCCCGCGAACACTATTCATTAGCGTCATTGACGATGCCGCTGTCTTTATCGGTTTTCACGCACTGGCGTTCCATGACCCAATCAATGGCGGTTTTACCGCTGACGACGTACTCATAAGCTGCGAGCGGAATGCCGCTAACCGTTATTTTGTGGTTGTACAGTACGGTGCCAACTGGAATGGCACCATCGCGAATCATGGAACGGGCTTGTTCGACTTTTGCGCGTAATCGGTCATTGATGGCACCCAGCGTGGACGAGGGGTCAAATACATGGCGTATCGCGTTAATGAAGGCGTTAATGCCGGCCACGGGAAAATTGGCGTCACCTTCAAGTTTGGCTTTGTACTTCGCTTGAAACAGCGTGACGGTAAACTCGCCATCGGCTTCCACAGTCGCGTGAAAAGCGTCCACACCAAAATCGCCACCGCCTTCGGTCAGACTATCTAAGGCTTCATCTTCGTCTAAATCTAGCGTGCTCTTTACGCACAGGTAAAGGAATGCCAACGGTTGGAGTTTGTCGCCGGTAATTCTTAACTCAACACCTGCACGCTCTTAAATTTCAGTCGCAACACCGACAACTCGTTGGTCAACAATTGAGGCATTAATGTCCATGAACGGCTCCTGTTAAAAGACAGTAACAATGTTGTTGCACGCGTTGAGAAGATAAGTCGTGCGCGCGCTGTTGATCAGTTCGCGCAGTTCGTCGTTGATAGACGTGGTGGTGATTAGCGCTGTCATGATTTCGCTTCCGCCTCACCCTGCCGACGAAATATCAAGCTTTGGCAACGCGTTAACAACCTTCATCGTCTCCACACTGACCGTAATCACGCGCAGCAGCAGCTCCAGCGGGTAGCGCGGGTTGTGCATGGTTTCATTGGCCCAGTCGTTGGCGTCATTGACGATGCCGCTGTCTTTATCGGTTTTCACGCACTGGCGTTCCAGCACCCAATCAATGGCGGGTTTGCCGTTAACGACGTAGTCGTAAGCGGCGAGCGGAATACCGCTAACGGTGATTTTGTGGTTGTAGAGTACCGTGCTTAAGTCTTTGTCTTTGCCGCCTCTGTTGGTTTTTTCGTCACGCAATGGCGTGACTCGGCCGTAGCGCATTTTTTCGACGCGGTAATCAGCGGCGGGCAGTTTACTGACGTCAATTTTGCTTTTTTCGCTGCTATCAAACGCTACGCCACTGACTTCGCAGGGATACATAGCCACGCTTTCATAGTCCAAATGCAACTCCGCCAACGCGCGTCCGGCTTTACTGAATGCCCAAAAGTCTTCCGCCGTTTTTACACGCGGGATGCGCGGTAGTTCTTTGCTTAAATTATCGGCGTAGCGGGCGCGGTAGTCGGGGGAATGCAGCAGGCCGTAAATGTAATAGAACAAGTCTTCTTTGCTGATTTTCGTATCAGGGTAGGCGCTTTGAAAATGCGCCAAACCGGCATCGGTAATGGCATCGCGGCGTACAGTCGCGCTGGGTTTTGCGGTTTGCGCGGCGAATAGATCGGGTTTTGCATCTGCCGAATCTGGGTTGGCGGTTTCGTAGAGGTAGAGGGGGAAGTACTGTGCTCCGCCATCCGTCTGAAGTTCGGTAATGCAGTCAACCATCAACGCCATTTGGCCAAATCCTG
>JAYTAO010000325.1:0-9719 GCA_043737435.1 Rhodanobacteraceae bacterium
ATACTCAAATAACAGCCGGTCATCCCGCGCCGCCGCAATATTGGCAATACGCCATTGTTCGCCGGTAAACGCGATTTGCAAGCCCGTTAAGGGACCGCCAGTATTATTTTGTAACGGTGCGCCGTAAGTTGACGCAGCGGTACCACTGCGCACACTGCCAAGCGCGCGCTCGGCGATGGCTGCGGCGCCGAAACTGTAGGCATCGCCAGCGTTTGAGGAGCCCGTACCCGCGGTATAAAGTTGGTTTACCGAGGCACTCGTGCCGGTTTCAAGCAGTACCCAGCCCGTCGGCAATGTGCCGGAGGTGCCGGTTGCGGCAAGCGAATCAAAATTTTCGGTGACCGCGGTTGTGGTAGAGGTCAAACTCACTTGGGCTAAAGCTTGCCCTGCTGTCAAGCTTGCCAGAGCTACAAAAGCGGCCGCGATCGCGGAATTACGAGCAGGTATGGACATGGGAAAGTGGCGCGGGTCAGAAAGGCGTCGAGTATAGCCTCGGATTACTACGGATCGATTACTCAGTTGACCAATCCAAAAAATCCTCCCAATTTAAGGCCGGATCGTGACCCTTGCAATGATGGTTTTCGTTCGCTCCATCATTTTTATAACCCGATAACGAACGCTTCCGGCGGACCATTCACCAGTTCTGGCCTGCTCGGCAGGCTATCACCGTAACCCGAGCTACAAGCCTGATTTGAGCGGCGAGCGCATTATTGCCTATGCGCCACCGCCCGCGTTATTGATTACCGAGCCGGTCTGCCCGATGGGTGTGGGTACTGACTATCAGGAAATTTCGGTGTCCGCCGTATTGCCGATTTTCGCTGAAGCCGATCTACCCGGCGGGCGCGGTGGCACCGTACCAACATCCGTAGATAAAACCTGCGCTGACGTCGGGGTCGTACGGCTGGCGTTTGTGTTTGGCAAACGCAGTATTCCCACAGGGCGCTACAACTTCCGCGTGCATCCTTTCATATTACCGCGCCCAGTGGGCAGCAACGCTTAGTTGCCGCCGCCGGGCAGGAGCATCAGGCGAGTCGTGAATTATTCAGTGCCAGAGATCCACTGCCTGCAGCCAGTTATTGTCAATTAAATCAACCGGTTGCGGGTTCGACTCATTGGTGCTTTGATCCGATCCAAACGCGCCGAGAGCAGAACTTTGGCGATGTTGCGTTTAGGGGTGAATTTGGATGCAGTTGTGGAGTGACAGAAGGGCTTTTCACTGCCGCCTATTGCGAAAGGATGGCGTATTTTCCATTTGAGGTTCAATCTTGGGCGCGTTGTAAACCGTCCAGATTTCCCCGGAATGACCTTTGACGCACGACCATAAACTACTTAGCACTGAACAAACTGCGTGGACGTGGGCGCAGAAATTAGCCCATGAGTTAACCAGGGCACCCACGACAAGCTTGATTGCGACGGTTTTGGCAAGCGATTTCGCCTTCGATCACTTTAGCGCAAATCCAAGCTGGATCGAAACATTGACCACGCCGCCAGAGTACCCAGCTGACGCGGGCGCGGGCGAGTTAACTGAATATCGCGTGCGCCGCTCGATTGCGCAAATTGCCTTGGAATGTTCTGGCGCGATCAGCGTGGAGCAAAGTTTGGGCTATGCCAGCGATACCGCCAAGCGCTGCATAGTCGCGGCGCTAACCCGCGCGGAAGCGGAAACGGCCACGCGGTTTGGCGTTGCCCGCGATGCCGTCGGCACGCCAGTGCGTTTGTGCGTGTTTGCCATGGGCAAGTTGGGCGGGCATGAGCTGAACTACTCATCGGATATCGATCTGATTATGAGCTACGCCAGCGCTGGCGAATCCGATGGCGGCGGTAGTTTCGCTGCACCCAATAGCGCCCGCGTGCTAGACAATGGCGAATATTTCGCGCGCATCACAAGGCGTATGGCGCAGCTGCTTACCGAACGCACGCCATTAGGCAGCTGCTATCGCGTGGACTTACGCCTACGGCCGTTTGGCAGTGCCGGGCAGGCCGCGCTCAGCTTTGCTGCGATGGAAGATTACTATCAACGCGAGGGCCGAGATTGGGAGCGCTATGCCTGGATCAAAGCGCTGCCGGTAGCGGGGGATATGGCCGGTGGCGAGCGTTTGCGTGAAATCCTCAGGCCATTTATTTACCGCCGCTATTTGGACTTTGCCGCTTTTGAAGGCATGCGCGAAATGAAGGCGATGGTGGATCACGAAGTGCGGAAAGCCGATTTGGGCGACAACTTAAAACTCGGGCCAGGTGGCATACGTGAAATTGAGTTCCTGATTCAACTCGAGCAACTAATCCGCGGTGGACGCGACGAAAAACTGCGTGTTTCCGGAAGCTTGGCAGCGCTTAACGCTTTAGCGCAGGCGGGTTGGCTGGAACCATTGGACGCACAAACGCTGCGGGCGGACTACTTGTTTTTACGCCAAGTTGAAAACCGTGTGCAAATGTTGGCTGATCAGCAAACCCATAGTTTGCCCAGCACCGACTCGCCCAGCGACCGCGCGATCCGCGCGCGCATTGCTGCAGGTTTGGGATTCGCGTCCAGCGATCAATTTTTATTGCAGCTACACCAGCTGCGCGAGCGTGTCCACAAGCGTTTTGCCGAGGCGATTACCTTGCCTGTCCCAGCCTCCAGCACGCATATGGGTATTGACGCTGCGCTAGAGGTGACACCAAATATTGATGACGCATATGCACAAGCAGCCGCAACCTGGCAAATGTTGACCGGGCCGAATCGCGAGGCGGTGTTAGAAAGCGCCAAGCCTGCGGCGATTAGTCTAGAACTTTGGCAAGCGCTAATTGGCTTCGCCGATAGTTCGGCGGTGCAAAGCTCAAGTGCGCGTGGGCGCTCACGTATGGACAAAGTGGTGCCCATGCTTTGGGCGCTGGCATTAAAACAGCCGCATTCAAGCGCAAAGATTGAAGCTTGTGCGCTGCGTTTGATTGCGTTTTTACAGGCCATCGCTGGGCGCAGCGCCTACCTAGCGCTGCTGGCAGAAAAGCCGGCGGTTGCTGAACGTTTGGTGCAGCTATTTACCCAAAGCGCATGGGTGGCGCAGCTAATTACTTCAACGCCGATGTTGATGGACGAGCTTTTGGACACCCGTCGATTGACTCTCGCGCATGATTTGTCCAGCCTTCAGCGCGAAGCAGACAATGAGCTTGCAGGCAGTGACAGCGATGATATTGAGCACGCTTTTGAGTTGTTAATTGCGTTCAAACACAGTGTGCAACTGCGCCTTGCGGTGGGATTTTTGCAGGGTCGCTTGGATGCGCTGAGTACGGTTAACGGCCTGAGCGACTTAGCGGATGTTTTAATCGAGCGGGTACTGGGTTTTGCTTGGCGCGAATTGGTCAAAGTGCACGGATTTCCTTTTGCCTGTGGCGGGCGCAAGCTTGGCTTTGCGGTTCTGGGTTACGGCAGTTTGGGTGGCGCCGAGCTCAATTTTGCATCGGATTTAGATCTGGTATTTGTCTACGACCACGCCTGCGCGGCAACTGAAACGAGCGGGCCGAAAATAGTAGACGGCCAACGGTTCTTTGTGAAACTGGCGCAACGGGTGATTTCCTTGCTGACTACGCCAACACGATTTGGCGCGCTCTACGCTATTGACACGCGTCTGCGCCCGAATGGCAACAAAGGTTTGCTAGTCACAAGCTTATCCGCCTACGGCGACTATCAGTTGCGCGAAGCGTGGTTGTGGGAACATCAAGCGTTGGTGCGCGCGCGCTGGGTTGCCGGGGATCCATCTTTAGCAGAAGCCTTTGCACTATTGCGCGATCAAACCTTGGCCCTAACGCGCGTTCCGGCTCAAGTGCAAAAAGAAGTGCAAGCCATGCGTGAAAGAATGCGTGCTGAGCTTGACCGCTCGAGCGAGCTTTTGTTTGATCTCAAACAAGGGCAGGGAGGTTTAGTGGATATTGAATTTGCGCTGCAAGCGGCGGTGTTGAGCAGTGCGATACGCAAACGCTGGTCCAGTAAAACGCAAACGCTATTGCCAGAGTTGCTTGCCGATGCCGAGCGCGGTCATCGCAAATTATTGGCACTAGGTCTACGCGCGACTTTGGAGCTAAAACCTAGAATTGTGCCGCGCGAAGAAATCGCAAAAGCCTTAGCAGGCTAAATCATGCGCGGTCGCATGTCGCGTTGAAGGTTGCCACAGCACAACTTCTGCGCGTAAATTGCGAAGCTACCGCCATCAATTGACAAAATCGGAAACCCTATGCACCTTGTTTGCCCCAATTGCGCGACCATTAACCGCCTGCCAGAAGATCGGCTGCAGTCCGGGCCTGTGTGCGCACGCTGCAAAGCTACGCTACTGCCGCTAGCACCGGTGGCGCTAACTGATGCGAGCTTGCCCGGCTTTATCGCCCATACCGAACTGCCTGTGCTGGTGGATTTTTGGGCGGCATGGTGTGGCCCTTGCAAAACGATGGCACCGAATTTTGCCCGCGCGGCGGCGCAGTTGCCCGAAGTACGCTTTGTTAAAGTTGATTCGGATGCGGCGCCAATAGCGAGCGCAAAATATAATATTCGCAGCATTCCAACGCTGCTGTTGTTTGAAGGCGGGCGGGAAAAAGATCGAGTTTCTGGGGTGTTGTCGGCCCCAGATCTGCTAGCTTGGCTGCGCCAACGGCTCGCACCTAGCTCAGCCTAGCAAATGTGATTGTGTCGCTGCGCTGGAACTCACCGTAATTCCCGCCGCAGCACTTTGCCGACCGCCGATTTTGGCAAGCTATCGCGGAACTCGATTACTTTAGGCTGTTTGTAGGCGGTCAAGAGTTTTCTGCAGTGCACCCGCAAGGCCTCGGCGTCTAATGCCGGATCCTTACGCACCACCACAAGCCTCACTGCTTCGCCGGTTTTTTCATCACTGATGCCCACCGCAGCCGCTTCTAATACACCCGGGTGCAGTGCCACTACATCTTCAATTTCATTCGGGTAGACGTTAAATCCCGAAACTAAAATCATGTCTTTGCGTCGATCCAATAAATATAAATAGCCGGCGGCGTCCGCTTTGGCGATGTCACCGGTGCGAAACCAAGTTAGGTTGCCGCTGGTGTCAGCAAAAAACGCTTGTTGATTTTCCTCGTCGCGCTGCCAATAGCCGGTGGTTACTTGCATACCGCGCACACACAGCTCGCCTGCTTCACCTAAGGGCACAGCTTCACCCTGTTCATTACGTAAACTGACCTCGACCCCCGGCATCGGCATGCCAATCGAGCCGACCGGATTCGGCGCATCCCAGTAGTTCACGGTAATCCCGGCGCTGGTTTCCGACAAGCCATACATTTCGATTAATTCAAAGCCGGTCAGTGCTTTCCATCGTTCGGCGGTGCCACGACGAAGCGCGGTGCCGCCTTGGATGCAAAGCTTTAGATGGGCAAAGTCACGCTTGACGAAATCGGGGGAATTTAGCAGCGCATCAAAAAGGGTGTTGACGCCGGAAAACAACGAGGGCGAATAGCGATCAAAGGTTTTTACTAGCGCCGGAATGTCGCGCGGGTTGGTCACTAGCACGCAGTGCATGCCGTGCGCCCAGGAATACAGCATATTGGTGTAGGCGGCGATGTGATACAGCGGCAAGCAAATCAAGTTGAGTTCGCGGCTAGGTTCGAACGCGCGGCCTAGCCATTGTTCAGCGGCGGAAACATTCGCAATCAAGGCCTGATGCGCCAATGCCGCCCCTTTTGACAGGCCGGTAGTGCCGCCGGTGTATTGTAATTGCGCGATGGCGCTCGCCTTGGCTTGAGATTCTGCGCGCGGCAGCTGTGCGCCAATTTTTAGTGCCTTTGACCAGCTAAGCGCACCGGCAATGGCAAAATCGGGAATCAGTTTTTTGACATATTTCAATGTCAAGTTAACTAACAACGATTTCGGCCACGGCAAAACATCCCCGATGCGGGTGCTAATCACGTGTTCGACTGCCGTGCCGGTGATTGCCTCAGCGGCGACCGCGCCAAAATTATCTAAAACTATCAGTACGCACGCGCCGGAATCGATCAGCTGGTGGCGTAACTCGCGTGCTGTGTAAAGTGGATTGACCAGCACCGCAATTAAATCCGCACGCAGTACGCCGAGCAAAGCGATCGGAAACTGCAGCAGATTAGGCAGCATAATGGCGACGCGCGCACCGCCTGCTAGTCCCAAACCCGCACGCAAATAGGCGGCGAAATTAGCACTGCCAGCAGCCAAGTCACGGTAACTAATACTGCGTCCTAGATTGGTAAAGGCCGGTTTGTCAGGCCATTTGGCACAGGCGGTAAGCAGCATTTCTGGCAAATTCTGGCCTGCGGCAAGTGCACTAGTCGCTACGTTATCGAAGTCAGTTTTCGCTAGCGGTGACGCCGCGCGTTGGCTGGATGTGGCGCTATCGACAAGGGAGTGTGACATCGTGAAAGCTCTGCTACGCTGGGGCGCGATTGCAAAAGTATGCCCGAACTTGCGCCGGAGATTGGAAAATTGCCGACCATTTCTTGCGCTTGGCGTTTTAAAATGTGCCAGCCAGAGTGAACTTGGCGGCGACAATTTCGGAATCGATCCACCACCGTCATTCGCCGCTACGCGCCATGCCAAATTCGGCGCGCCTTCGTGGCGCAAAACTGATCTGCCCGGCGTGCTCAAATAGCGGCGTTAACGGCGCGAAAAGCGGCGCTCGAAGAACGTGATTGCGCACTGCAGTCGGAATCCTCGCCGCGGTAAATTAGCGATTTTTTGGCAGCTATTTTTGAATTCAGCAGTGCCGATGCCAACACCGGGAATGTACTCTTCGCAACGCTCGTTGCGCAGGCGCTAAAAAGACTAGGCAGCGAACCAATCGGCACTGTAACGCGTGCAGTGTGTCATGGGGGTTTTGCAGCCGCCAAGCAAGCGACCCAAAAGGTGCCGCAGCGCAAATTTGACGAAGCGAAGGCGAGGTTTAGGGCAGCGCTTGCGATTGAGCAAAAGCTGCATGGTGACAGCGCGCCGGTCGCCATAGTCAAACTCTAGACCGCAGATTCAAATATGCTTTTGCGCTTGGCTTTGAAATCATTTCGGCAAGCCTCAAATTTTCGTGTCCTGCACGTTGTAACTCTAGCTGCCGTTACGGAATACTGTGCGCTAAAGCTCACCACCAGGGGACTACGATGACGAATGCCATGCTTTCGACGCGCGATTTTGCCGCCACAATGGCTTTTTCAGCCGTTCGTGTGCGCTGGTGCGTGATGCGCATGCGATGGGATGTACCAATGCTATTTAGCTGCCATGAGTGACAGCAAGGATCCTGCTGCCCCACTGTCAGTCTTGCTGGCCTCCTGGCAGCGCGGCGACGGCGCTGCCTTTGCGGCGCTGTTTGACCAAGCCTATGCGGAGTTAAAACGGATCGCCGCCCAGCGCATTGCGCATCTCAGCGCACGCTCGACGCTGACCCCGACCGAGTTGCTACATGAATCGGTGCTGCGGGTGATGGATGGCGCCGTCACTTGGCAAAACCGCGCACACTTCTTTGCCTCAATGTCGGTCTGCATGCGCACAGTGCTGCTCGACCACGCGCGTGCCCGACACAGCAACAAGCGCGGCGGCGATTTGTTGCGTGTCAGCCCCAGTGACGCGCAGCGTGGCGAGGAATTCGGGATCGCTGAGTTGTTGTCTTTGGACAGTGCGCCGCGCCGGCTGGAGCAACTGGACGCACGCAGCAGTGCCGTGCTGCATTTGACCTATTTCGGCGGCCTCGCCCGAGCTGAGATTGCCGAGGTGCTCAAGGTATCAGTGCAAATCGTCGGCCGTGAATTGCGCTTTGCTAAGTCCTGGCCCAACATTTATCTGGAAAGCGCACTATGACCAACGCCGCACAATTTGCCACCGTCAAAGAGCTTTACGCGCAGGTCTGCGATTTGCCTGAAGCCGAGCGCTTGGCGTCGCTGCAAGCGGCGAGCAGTGATGCCGTGGTGATCGCCGAGGTGCACAAGCTCTGTGCCGCGAGCCGGGAAACCGAGCGCTTCGCCAAACCGGTGCTGGATGCGTTGAGTCGCATCGGTAGCCCGGCATCGCAAACGGGCGATGTGCTCGGTGCTTGGACTTTGCAAGAAGAAATTGGTCAGGGCGGCATGGGGCGTGTGTATCGGGCGCGGCGCAGCGATGGCCATTTCGAACAGGTCGCTGCGGTCAAACTGCTGTCCGGTGTGGCCAGCCCCAGCGCGCTGGCGCACTTGGCGCGCGAGCGCCAGATTCTCGCCTCGCTGGTGCATCCGAATATTGCGCGCCTGCTCGATGGCGGCGCCACGCCCCAGGGCCAACCCTTTCTGGTGATGGAGTACATCGAAGGCTTACCGATCGATATCTATTGCCGCGAACGCCGGCTAGACCCAGCGCGGATCCTGCGTCTGTTCATTGACGTCTGCGCGGCGGTAAGTTACGCGCATCAGAACTTAATCATCCATTGCGATCTCAAGCCTTCGAACATCCTAGTCAGCCGCAATGGGCGGCCGATCCTGCTCGATTTCGGAATTTCCAGATTGCTTGGGGATGCAGGCAGCGAAACCCCGAGTACCGGCACCGAGGCCAGCACCGAGGCTGCCGCCGAGGCACCGAGCGCAATCCAGAGTAGCGTGGCCTATACCCGCCTGTACGCAAGTCCCGAGCAGATCAGTTTGGCACGCGTAAGTACCGCGTCGGATGTCTACAGCCTGGGCGTGACGCTGGCCGAAGTGCTCGGGGTCGATGTCATCGAATCGCAGCCGCTGGCGCTGGCGGGTTTGCCACGCGATCTGGCCGCCATCATCGAGCGCGCCACGCAGCCAAATGCGCTGCAGCGCTATGCCAGCTCAGACGCGCTGGCGGCCGATTTGCTTCGCTACCTCGGCCATCTGCCGGTGCAGGCGCGCGCGCCAAGCCTGGCCTATGTGGGTGGCCGCTGGCTGCAGCGCAGGTGGCCTTGGGCGCTGGCTGGGGTGCTGTTTGTGACCATCGTTTCGATGTTTTACCTGCGCATGCGCGTCGAGCGCAACAACGCGCTGCAGGCCGAACGCACGGCGCTGGCGGTTAAGGACTACATGGTATCGGTGTTTCAGGGCGCCGACCCGGAAGTGTCCGGGCAGCGCGATCTAGCGATGTCGGAAGTGCTCAGCGCCGGCCGTGCGAAACTCAGCACAGAGCTTGGCGATCAGCCGCAGGTGCGGGCGGAACTGATTGCCATTCTGGCCGGGGTGTATTTGAATATCGGCAAGCGCGATCAGGCCATCACCTTGTATCAAGAGGCGATCTCATTAGCACGCGGCAACGCGCGCCCGCACGTGCTCGCCAAACTGCTGCACAAACAGGCCTATGCGATTTATGACCTAGAAGATTTCCCGCGCGCCGAACCGATAGCGCGCGAAGCGTTGGCGCTGTACGCGCAGATAGCGCCCGAGTCAGTCGAACTGATCGACAGCCTGCGTCTGCTTGGCACGATCTTGCTGTATCAGGATCGACGTGAGGAATCGCAGGCGCTACTGACCCGTGCTTTGCAAATGGCCGAGCGTGTCACTGGCGCTGACAGTGTGCAAGCCGCGCGCGTACACCTCGATATGGGGCGTTTCCACGTCTGGTTGGACGGCTTTCCAACCGCTGCCATTGCGCATGCCCGTACAGCGCGGGCGATTTTCGCCCAGCACTACGGCACAGATCATTACCTGTATGTCAATGCGCTGGAGGCACTTTCGGTGGCGCTTGGCTACACCGGTGGCTTCGATGAGGGCTTGCCGCTGGCGCGCGA
>JAYTAO010000326.1:0-3940 GCA_043737435.1 Rhodanobacteraceae bacterium
GTGTGCGACATCATCAATGCCGGAAATGCCGCATGCCGGTGAATAGCATGGCAATTCCATGCTCATTGGCGGCATCAATCACTTCTTTGTCGCGCATCGAACCACCGGGTTGGATTACCGCCTTAATGCCGACCAATGCGGCCGCATCAATGCCATCGCGGAACGGGAAAAATGCATCGGACGCCATCACGGCTCCGGGTATGGCGATATTTGCTTCCACCGCCTTCATCGCCGCAATTTTGGCGCTGATTACGCGACTCATTTGGCCAGCACCGATGCCCACGGTGCGGGCATCTTTGGCATAGACGATGGCGTTTGATTTCACCTGCATTGCGACTTTCCAGGCGAACACCAGATCAGCGAATTCCGCAGCGCTCGGCGCGCGCCAACTGACCAACTGGTAATCGCCAGATTTCAGCGTGTCGCGATCCCCGTCTTGAATTAAATAACCGCCTTGGATGCGTTTGACGTCGCGCCACTTGCTGCCCGTGGTGCCAAAATCACCGGTGGCCAGTACCCGCACGTTGGGCTTACTGGCGAGCGCGGCGAGCGCAAGTTCACTGTAATCAGGGGCGATAACGACTTCGACAAATTGCCGTGCGATCAGCGTGCGCGCGGTTTCCCCGTCTAAGCTGCGGTTAAAGGCAAGGATACCACCGAAGGCACTGATCGGGTCAGTTTGGTAGGCGCGCTCGTAGGCTTCAAGAAGGCTGGAGGACACCGCAACGCCGCAGGGATTGCTATGTTTAACGATCACGCAGGCGGGCTCATCAAAGAGCTTGACGCACTCAAGGGCGGCATCGCTATCGGCCAGATTGTTGAAACTTAAAGATTTACCCTGGCGAAAGTTCGCACCGGCAATGCAGGCGGGCGGTAGCGGAGATTCCAAATACAGTGCGGCGCGTTGATGCGGATTTTCGCCGTAACGCAAAATTGCGGCACGCTGCATTTTCAGTGTCAACGAGCTTGGGAAGTCCTCGTTTTGAACTGGCTCAACTGGAACAACTGGCTCAACTGGCTCAACTGGGTCAACTGGGTCAACTGGGTCACGGCCCAAATAAGCGGCTACCAGCGCATCATATTCGGACGTGTGCGCGTAGGCTTTGGCGGCAAGGGCTCGGCGCATGGCGAGGTGGTTTTGCCCGGCTTTGATCGCTTCTAAGGCGCTTGCATAGTCGCTGGCATCAGTTAGAACCATCACGCGTTGGTGGTTTTTAGCCGCCGCGCGCAGCATCGCCGGCCCGCCAATATCAATATTCTCAATCGCCTCAATATCGCTGACGCCCGGTTTGGCAATGGTCGCCGCAAACGGGTACAGATTGACCACCAGCAGGTCAATGCGCGCGATATCGTGTTCAGCCATGACGCTTTCATCGACACCTAAGCGGCCCAACAGCGCGCCGTGAATCTTGGGATGCAATGTTTTTACGCGCCCGCCCATGATCTCAGGAAAGCCTGTGACGTTGGACACGTCGGTCACAGTTAAACCTGCCTCTCGCAGCGCTTGCGCGGTACCGCCCGTGGAAATAAGCGCGACGCCTAGTGCGGCAAGGCCGCGCGCAAGCTCAACTAGGCCGGTTTTATCCGATACGCTGAGCAGCGCCCTGGTCGGTGGATGCAGGGTCGGTGAGTGCAGTTCAGTCATGGCGTCAAGCTGTGCAAAATTCGAGGCGCGCAGTGTCGCTCAAATGGTGTCAAAACTGAAAGTAGATAAAGGCTTTGTGCTCAGCTGGCGTGTACATCCACAACGCGCCCAGCGCCAAGGCTAAGAATAGAGCGCAAAGCCACGCGGGTGCACGACTCAAGCGTTGGTTAATGTGGTAGCGATTTCCGGCAAAATGCGCTGCACCAAACAGCGCTAGAAAGCCAATCAGCGGCGTGAAATCTATCGCTACCAAGCTTAGCTCGCGGATGTTGCCAATCATTACTAGCGCATCAGAAAAAGTTTTGGCGCGGAAAAAAATCCATGCGAAACAAATGCCGTGAAACACCATCGCCCAGCGCAACGCGATCAAAAAAGGGTTTTGACTGGCATAAAAGCCTGGGAATAACTGCTGTGCACCGCGTTCAAGCACCAAATAGCTGCCGTGCAACAGGCCCCAAAACACAAAGTTCCAGCTGGCACCGTGCCAAAGGCCGCCTAGAATCATGGTGAGCATTAAATTTGCCTGTGTTCGCGTCGGGCCAAGGCGATTGCCACCTAAAGCAATATAAAGATAGTCGCGCAAAAAACGCGAGAGCGTCATATGCCAGCGGCGCCAAAAATCTTGAAAACTGCTTGCGATATAGGGGTAATTGAAATTTTGTGGGAAGCGAAAACCAAATAATAGTGCGCAGCCGATGGCAGTATCGGTATAACCGGAAAAGTCGCAATAAATTTGCAATGCATAAGCATAAACAGCAAACAACGAAGCGATAGCTGTCGCGTTAGTGGGCGCGTCAAATACTGGGTCAACCACGGTCGCAAGCGAGTCAGCAACCGCCATTTTTTTAACTAAACCCAAAACAATTAATAATATTCCAAGATTAATTTCCCGCGAGTTTGGCCTTCTCGGTGCGTCTAGTTCCTTAAAGAATTCAACGGCTCGGACAATTGGCCCGGCAACTAACTGCGGAAAAAATGCGATAAATAGCGCGTAATCCAGCATATTTTGACGCGGAGTTATTTCTTTGCGGTAGACATCAATAGTGTAACTTAATGCTTGAAAAGTGAAAAAACTAATGCCGACCGGCAATAATATATCTATGCTGGTGATTTGAAAATTACTGCGCGCGCTGGCAAAACCAAAGTTAAATAGGCTAATTAGGAAATTAGTATATTTAAAAAAAGCCAAAATTCCTAAATTGGTGACGATGCTCAATATCAATAACTTGCGCGGCGAAGCGGTGGTGCACATTCGCTTGCCAATTTCAAAATCAATTAGAGTGCTGGCCATAATCAGCGCCAAATAGGTCCAGCTCCACGCACCGTAGTAAACGTAACTCGCCAGCAGCAACATCCATTTGCGCGGTTGCGGTCTAGCTTGTAATAAACTATCGAGGGCCAGAACGAGCAACAAAAATACTAAAAATTGCCCGCTGTTAAAGACCACTTGCGCAGCTTGGCCCGATTAACCTTATCTAAGGCGGCTAGTCGAAACTATTATTCGAACCCATCGGCGAATAATTGGTCACCACGCAATAAATAAACGGCACCGGCAAAAGTGGGTGTACTTGCGCGAAACGCGCCAACATATGCCAAGCGATTTGCCGGCCCCGCATGCGCGACCGAACTGCCGAACCCCTCGCCATTAACGCCATCTGGTGCAACCACGCGTTGCACCGCAATCCAATTGCCGGTTACACCACGCTGAAATGCCTCAACCGAACCCGGACCCGCGCAGGGGTTTGCACCATTGGGCTCACAATAAGCGCCGACTAGTGCTTCCGTGCCGCTGATTGAAACTGCCGTGCCGAAAAGATTGCCGGCGGTAGCGCCACTGGAAAGCAATTTCGAGGCTTGACTCCAACTGCTACCGTTGCGCGCGAAAATATAGGCGCTACCGGCATCATTGCCTACGATTTTATCGTCGCGCGAACCACCCGCGATTAGGAAGTCGCCATCAATATCAACCGCCGCGCCCAATTCATCGTCGCTACCCAAATCACCCGCGAGTAGACGCGCCTGCTGCGTCCAGCTAGCGCCTGCGCCGGTATAAACATAAACCGCGCCAGCGGTGGTGAATGCGCCTTCATTCTCTTTGGGCGCACCAATCACCAGCGTATTTCCTGACACGGCGACTGCATGGCCGAATCGACGACCTATCGCACCGTCCAGTTGCGTGCCATAAATTGAGGTTCTTAATGCCCAAGTTGATGCGCCGGTGTTCTCGAACACGTGCACGGCACCCACGACATTGCCATTAGGATTTTGTGCTTTGACCTCGCCGACAAAAATGAA
>JAYTAO010000327.1:0-3938 GCA_043737435.1 Rhodanobacteraceae bacterium
CACGCAATGCCAGAGCCACGCAACATCACGCCGGAAAAGCCGAGCGCCATCGCTTGTTCTGGGCTAACTACACCGATGCCTACGGTACGCTGCTTCCAAATGCGGTTGTCGGTCAATAGCGTTTCATATTCGTCAACCCGGGTATAAAAATCAGTACAAAACTGATCTAAGAAATCCAACATCGATCCTTCGCGCCAGGCATTGCGATTTTTTAAGTTCGCGCCTTTGGTCCATGGGGATTCTTTGTATTTTGGCATTTGCTCCGGCAAATCTCGGTACACGCCGCCAGGTCGGTAATAGGTCGCATGCAGACGCGCACCTGAAACTGCCTCGTAACAGTCCATAAGCTCTTCGCGCTCGCGGAATGCATATAAAAAGACTGTCATCGCGCCTAAATCAAGGGCGTTGGAGCCAAGCCACATCAAATGATTAAGAATGCGCGTCATTTCATCAAACAGCGTACGAATGTATTGAGCGCGAATGGGCGCGCTGACGCCGAGTAGCTGCTCAATGGCCCGCACATAAGCGTGCTCGTTGCACATCATTGATACGTAATCGAGGCGATCCATGTAGCCGATGGATTGGTTATATGGCTTCGATTCGGCTAGCTTTTCTGTAGCTCTGTGCAATAGGCCAATGTGCGGATCTGCGCGCGTGACGACTTCACCGTCCATTTCCAACACCAGCCGTAAAACGCCGTGCGCAGCTGGGTGCTGTGGGCCAAAGTTCATGGTGTAGTTGCGAATTTCTGCCATAAAGTTAGACCTTTACCGAATTATTGAGTGCCGCCTCGGCTTGCGCTTGGCCGTAGCGCGAGTCGGCACGCACGACACGGGGCACACCAATGCGCGGTTCAATGGAAACGGGCTCATACACAACGCGCTTTTTAACGGCGTCATAGCGCACCTCGACGTTTCCAATAAGCGGAAAATCTTTGCGAAAAGGATGCCCGACAAATCCATAGTCAGTCAGAATCCGCCGCAAGTCTGGGTGACCGTCGAAGACAATGCCAAATAAATCAAAAGCTTCGCGTTCGAACCAATTCACACCACGCCAAAGTTCAGTCAGGCTAGGCACGACCGGAAGTTCGTTATCTTCACTGAATACCTTAAGCCGTATGCGCTGATTGAGCGAAAGGGAAAGCAGGTGCACAACCACTGCAAATCTGCGCGGCACATCTTTAGCCTCTGGGCGATCTTCCCAACGAAAACGTCCGGGCGCGCCTGCACCAGGGACATCTAAAAAAGCGCTGTTCAATTGCTGATCGCCGCTGACTTGTACACCTCGACTAAAACCTTCGCTCGAGACGCAATCAGTGGCCCATTCGTCTTGTCCGTAGCCCAAGTAATCCACACCACACAAGTCGATTAACACTTCGAAATTAAGTGCCGCGTCATCACGCAAAATCCGAGCTGCCGCCAAGTAATTCTGCAACTGAACTTCCAGCGTTACTTCGGCTTTGCTTACGCTTGTGGAAAGCGCTAGTGCGCCCAGTTTCTCATGAATAATTTCAATTAAATTCATGGGCTTAGCGGATAATCTTGTTGGCAATAGATTCGGTGCGACGAATCTTTTTTTGCAGTTGCAAAATGCCGTAGATCAGCGCCTCCGCAGTGGGCGGGCAACCCGGAATATAAATGTCCACGGGTACAATACGATCGCAACCGCGCACGACTGAGTAGCTGTAGTGATAATAACCGCCACCATTGGCGCATGAGCCCATCGAGATTACCCATTTAGGCTCAGGCATTTGGTCATAGACACGACGCAATGCAGGTGCCATTTTGTTGACCAAGGTACCTGCCACAATCATTAAATCCGATTGTCTAGGACTTGGCCTAAACACCACGCCAAAACGGTCTAAATCCAAGCGTGATGCACCAGCGTGCATCATTTCCACTGCGCAACACGCCAAACCAAACGTCACCGGCCACATTGAGCCAGTTCGAGCCCAATTGATGACCGAATCAACAGAAGTCGTGACAAAGCCATGTTCCAACAGCGGGTTTTCGCCCTCAGGGCGCAAAATATCGTCCAGGCTGCCAATCGGCGCTGGATTGTGCATTACTCCCATTCGAGGGCTCCTTTCTTCCAAACGTAGGCGAAGCCTAAGACCAATATCGTTAAAAACGTGGCCATCGACGTCAGCCCCCGCGTGCCAAGTTGGTCAAGCACAACCGCCCACGGCACTAAAAACGCCACTTCTAAATCAAAAACAATGAAAAGGATTGCCAGCAGGTAATAACGCACATCAAAACGCATACGCGCGTCGTCGAAAGCCTCAAAACCACATTCGTAGGGGGAGTTTTTCTCAAATCCTGGCCGTGAAGGCCCGAGTAGCGACCCCGCCGTCATCAATACGATTCCCAAGCCAAAACCTACGATTAAAAACACTGCAATTGGGAAATACTGTTCAAGCATATGCAAGTACCTGCTTAAAAAACGGTGGAGCAAAACCGGGGCCGTGCAATTGCACCAGACCAGAAAAAGCTAAGCGCACAAATATAGCCTGAAAGGGGTGATTTGTGTGTCTAGTTTGTGTCGCGAACGCGCGATGTGCTGATGCAGCAATTCAGGCGAATTTAGGTTATTTTTCATTGGCGCATCATTTTGTTACGAAGATTGTGGCAATAATTGCTCGAGTGCCGCACTCGCCAATGTCTTATTATCGAGCACGTTTCTAATCATTTTTGAGCCTTGTTTATGTCGCATTTGATCGTTCTGTTTAATCTTAAAGTCAGCAAAAGCCGCGCGGATTACGAAGCTTGGGCGCACACCAGCGACCTGCCTAGCGTTAACAGCTTAAAAAGCGTAGACAGCTGCAAAATATTGCGCAGCAATGCTCTTCTGGGCTCCGCCGGTGCCGCCCCTTTTCAATATATTGAAGTAATCGAAGTCAACAGCAGCGAAGGCCTAATCGTGGATTTGGAAGGCCCGATCATGCAAAAAATAAGCGCGCAAT
Source organism: Rhodanobacteraceae bacterium (assembly GCA_043737435.1). GTDB lineage: Bacteria > Pseudomonadota > Gammaproteobacteria > Xanthomonadales > SZUA-5 > JANNYA01. The sequence goes on from JAYTAO010000327.1 coordinate 2,963, forward strand.
TTCGCGAGTTTGCGGACAATCCGGTCTTTATTATCGCTGAGGCGCTGGCTTAAGCTTGATCCAAGTTTGCGAAAAGACGTCCATGAATGCCTGACATTCGCCAGAAGGCTTTTGCGCCCCAAGCGCGCTGAACTTGCTACCCTTATTGATTGATCAACTGCGTTTGAGTTTTCGTTATGGACATCGTTTTAGCCAACCCGCGGGGATTTTGTGCAGGTGTGGATCGCGCAATTGATATTGTTGAGCGTGCGCTAGATTTGTTCGGTGCGCCGATTTATGTACGACATGAAGTGGTACACAATCGCTTTGTCGTGGAAAAACTGCGAACACGCGGTGCGGTTTTTGTCGATGAGCTTGAAGAAGTGCCAGCAGATCAAACGGTTATTTTTTCGGCCCATGGCGTTTCACAAGCGGTACGCGGCGAAGCGGCGCGACGTGGCTTACGCATATTTGACGCCACTTGCCCGCTTGTTACCAAAGTCCATATGGAAGTGGCGCGTTTGTGCAAGGCTGGAAAAGATGTCGTACTCATTGGGCATCATGGCCATCCGGAAGTAGAGGGTACTTTGGGCCAGTGGGATTGCGTCAATGCCAAGGGACGCATTTATCTTATTGATTCCGTGGCCGAGGCGAACGCAATCGTGCCTTCGCAGCCGGATGAGCTTGCCTACACGACGCAGACCACCCTGAGCGTGGATGAAACTCGCGATATTATTGAGGCTCTGCGCAAGCGGTTCCCGGCCCTACACGGGCCACGGCACGATGATATTTGCTACGCCACACAAAACCGCCAGGATGCGGTGCGGGCTTTAGCGCAAGCGTGTGATTTGGTGTTGGTTGTGGGGTCGCCAAACAGTTCTAACAGCAACCGCTTGCGTGAATTAGCGGAAAAAGTCGGGGTCGAATCTTATTTAATTGATGGCGCGCAGGACATTGAACCTTCCTGGTTGATAGGTAAACGTGCGATTGGTGTTAC
>JAYTAO010000328.1:0-9616 GCA_043737435.1 Rhodanobacteraceae bacterium
GGGTAGCGCGTGTCTATGCGGTAATTGACCATAAAACCTCGGGTGGTTTGTATCGTTCAGACGACGCTGGCGGCCATTGGAAACTAGTAAACGCTAACCCTGGCTTGGCCTCGCGCTATTTTGCCCGCATCACCGTGGCACCGAACGACCCAGACACGGTCTATGTGATGAATCGCTCGATGATGGTCTCGAAAGACGCGGGCAGCACTTTTAAGTTTTTTCGCGGCTCACCGGGCGGCGATGACTATCATGACCTTTGGATCAATCCGAGCGACCCTAGCAAAATGGTCGCGGCAAGTGACCAAGGCACGATCGTGACGCTCAACGGCGGCGAGTCCTGGAGCAATTGGTACAACCAGCCTACCGGACAATTTTATTGCCTGCACGCCGACAATAAGTTTCCTTACCACCTTTACAGTGGTCAACAAGACAATGGCTCTGTGGCAATTACTTCTCGCTCAGACTTTGGTGCGATTAGTTTTCGCGATTGGCACCCGGTGGGAGCCGACGAGCGCGATTGTGATGTGCCTGATCCAACGGATGCCAACATCGTTTATGGCAGCGGCCTGGGTGGGCGGGTTGGGCGTTTCGACGCGCGTACTGGAGACGTACAAAACATTACGCCGGTGCCGCTAAACACCTATGGCCTGGATCCCCGCACGATCGATCAGCGCTGGAGCTGGATTACCCCGCTAACGATCGCGCCTATGCCACCGCACGCGCTTTATTTGGGCTCCCAGCAACTTTATCGCAGCTTGGATCGCGGCTTGAGCTGGGAAAGCATCAGTCAAGATTTGACCGGACGCACGAAAACCGCGGCGCAATGCGTGGGAGAGATTAGCGACCCGGCGCAAGCGCGGGCGTGTGGATTTGGCGTAATTTTTACCATTGCGCCCTCGCCCATCAACAGCGACGAAGTTTGGGTGGGCACCGACAGTGGTTTGCTGCAGCAAACAATAGATGGCGGAAAAACATGGGCCAATCGCACGCCCAAACAATTGCCGCCATTCGCTTTGATTAGCCGGATTGAACTCTCGAAGCTGCACCGCGAACAGGTCTACATTGCGGTCGATCTGCATCGCAAAAATATCTTTGCGCCGATGCTAATGCGCAGCAAAGATTCCGGCAAAACCTGGTCAGTGATTAATAACGGAATCGCATGGGATGAACTGACCAGCGTCATTCGCAGCGATTCCCAACAGGCCGGTTTGCTGTTTGCCGGCACCGATAAGACTGCGTACGTCTCTGTCGACGATGGCGAGCATTGGCAAGCGTTGAAGCTGGGCCTGCCCAGCCTTTGGATACGCGATATGTTGGTCATTGGCGATGATCTTGCGATTGCAAGCCAAGGCCGTGGGCTTTGGATTTTGGACAATTTCTCGCGCTTACGTGGACTTGCTCAGCAGCCAAAATTGACAACTACACGCTTGTTTGCACCCGCGACTGCGATACGTTTGCGGCGCAATCAAAATAAGGATACACCGCTGCCACCGGAGTTTCCCGTGGGCGAGAATCCACCGCATGGCGCGATGCTCGAGTATTACCTAGTCAAAGACGCTACCCAGGTCGTGATTCGAATACGGGATCAAGCTGGCAAAGTCATTCGGCTTTGGGATAGCGGGGCGGCGGACGAAACACTTAATGCTGAACAATATTTTTCAGATCGCTACTTGGCTGCGCAAGCCCGCCCAGCTCAGACTGCAGGTAGCCATCGTTGGCTCTGGGACCTGCGCTACGCACGCCCGGCCGCGTCTAGCTACGAATACTCGATTGCGGCGGTAGCGGGCAGGCGTACCGCGGCATTACCTGAAGGCGCACTGGCTTTGCCTGGGCAGTATCAAGTCGAACTTGAAGTGGATGGCGTAAAACAAACGCAGTCCTTGGCGGTGCAGCTTGACCCACGTTTGAGTCTCAGTGACGCACAACTCGCCAGTATTTTTCGGTTCAACATCGCGCTTAGCGATACCTTGGCAAAACTGATGCGCGTGATTACCGCAGAAACGGCGGAACTCGCGAGCTTAAGCGAGGCTGATAAGTCCAGCGCCAACGGTTTACGAATTAGCGAGCGCTTAAACGGCAGCGCTGAGGTGCCAGGGCTAACGCAATGGGCAGAACGCCTAGCCGCCACCGCCAGCGATACCGAAAGCGCAGAACGCGAACCCACCAGTGCGCAGCAAAAGCAGTTAGAGCAAGCGCAAGAACGCTTAAAGGCTCTGCAGATATTAGACTAAACGCGTAGCAAGCTTAGATGATCGGTGCTTCAACTAAATTTCAACGCCGCTGAGCTCAAAATCGAGGAAAAACTCAAACTGGGCGCGGTTGGAATTTGCAGTAGGTTGCACGCAAATGCGGCATTGCAAAAATCAATCGCTAGAGCGGACGGTACGTCTGCGCTTCGCGCCAGATCGCGAATGTTGGTCGGTGTGCGGGTTAGCAGTTTGGCCATGCTCAGCGTAGCACCTGCCATGGGCACACTTAAACGCGGCAAACGGGTCATCAAATAGCGTGCATCGCTCAACTCCACCAAAGCCACACCGTCCGAGTTTTGCATGGTGACCTGCCAAGTTAGATCTTCGATAGAGCGCGTCGGCAACATGCGCTTTGCGACTACCCATTCGGCGTTCGCTTGACCGTCGCCGTGTGCGGTTTCCTTAACGGGCTGGTGCGCCAATTGCAAAAGCTGTTGCTGCGCTATTGCGCTGCAATATTCGCCTAGAACGTGGTTAAACATGATTGATCGGCCGGGCGCAAAGCGTACTTCGACAATTTTTCTGGGCGCGCGCGCAGACAAATATTGATAGAAATTGCCGGCTTTACGCAGCAACTCCGCGTTCGGAAGCTGCGGAGCGATGCGAGATTTCGCTAACACATTGGCTTGCGATGCGGCGCGTGCACGTTCGGCGATCACCGCTTGAAGGTGTTCTTTTTCCTTCGCACTGATTTGATCCGCATCAATTTTGTTTAAAACGGTCAGGACATCACGAGTCTGCACAGGGCGGCGCAACGTAAAAGCCCAAGGCGACACCGGCCGGTTGGTGATTGCAACTGCGCAAATGCCGCGTTTGCTTGCTTCATTGAGCACCTGAAAGCCTTCAGTATGATCTGCGTCGGCGAAAATTGCCGTTGGCGCCATCGCCGTTTCAACCCAGTGTGCGCTTAAATGCGGCTCAAGCATTCCCAGCATCGATTTCAGCAGCAGCCGATCAATGTTTTGCAACGCTACAATTTGAAATCCGCGCGTTCTAGGCATCAATGGAACGAAAATTTAGGAGCGCCTATCGCACCACAGTTTGCTGGCGATGAATGCAAAAAATACAGACAGTCGCCGGATTTAGTCGCTAATTTTTGGGTTAAAGCGAAGTTTTTCAGCTGTAGCTTCTTCAACGGGATCGCAAGCGCGATCAAATCTTAAGTTCAGCCCAAAGGCAGACGCGAACCGTTAGAGTGTGGGGCTCAATGGTTTGACCGTTTGGCCCAAATAATGACCCAACTTGAGCAACAGACTCCCGAGCCGAAGGCGAAAAAACAGATTGAAAGTGCGCCGGATTTGGCGCAAGACAGCCCTCTGGCGATCGAAACTCAACGCCGCCGAACCTTTGCTATTATTTCGCACCCTGATGCCGGTAAAACCACCTTAACTGAAAAGTTGTTGTTGTTCGGTGGCGCGATTCAAATGGCTGGTTCAGTAAAGGCGCGAAAGGCTTCCCGGCACGCGACGTCTGATTGGATGGCTATGGAAAAAGAGCGCGGCATTTCGGTGACTAGCTCTGTTATGCAGTTCCCTTATGCGGGCTGCATCGTCAATTTGCTTGATACGCCGGGCCACGCGGACTTTTCCGAAGACACTTATCGCGTTTTGACCGCAGTTGATTCGGCGCTGATGGTGATTGACTGCGCTAAGGGCGTGGAAGCCCGCACCATAAAGCTGATGGAAGTTTGTCGATTGCGCGACACGCCAATTATTACCTTCATTAATAAAGTTGACCGCGAAGGTAGGCCGCCAATTGAGCTGCTGGACGAGGTGGAGTCGGTATTGGGCATTCAATGCGCGCCCGTCACTTGGCCCATTGGCATGGGCGCACGCTTAGAGGGGATTTATCATTTACTAGATGATGAAATCCATTTGTTTGAGCCTGGCCGTAACTACACGCGGCAAGATTCCACCATTATTAAAGGCATAGACAGCCCGGAGCTGCTGGCGCGTATCGGTCCGGATTTGCTGAAAGAATTGAAAGACGAGTTGGAGCTGGTGCAGGGTGCCTCGCACCCGTTTGATCGCGAACGCTATTTGGCGGGTACTCAGACCCCGGTGTTTTTTGGCTCGGGTATCAATAACTTCGGCGTGCAGCTGCTGCTTGAAGCCTTTATCGAAAATGCCCCGGCACCGCAAGCACGCGCAACAAAGACGCGTGCCGTTGCCCCAACCGAAACGCCATTTACTGGCTTTGTGTTTAAAATTCAGGCGAATATGGACCCGCAGCACCGGGATCGCGTCGCGTTCATGCGCATATGCTCTGGCGCTTACCAAGCGGGGCAGAAGATGTTTCACGTTCGTGCCGGTAAGGACGTCAAAATCGGTAATGCGTTGACATTTATGGCATCCGAACGGGAAATCGCCGAAACGGCTTATCCAGGCGATATCTTGGGGCTACACAATCACGGCACGATCTCCATTGGCGACACTTTTACTGAAGGCGAAGCGCTGCGTTTTACCGGCATACCAAGCTTCGCACCCGAGCTATTTCGCCGCGCGCGCTTAAAAGACCCACTGAAATTAAAGCAGCTGCAAAAGGGCTTGGTGCAGCTTTCCGAAGAAGGGGCGACCCAGTTTTTCAAAGCGCAATTAGGCAACGACCTGGTTTTAGGTGCGGTGGGCACGCTGCAGTTTGAAGTCGTCGCGTACAGATTAAAAGACGAGTATTCCGTCGATTGCGCCTTCGAGCCGGTCAGCATTCACACCGCACGCTGGGTGCAAAGCGACGACGCAGCAGCGATGGAGGAGTTCGAAGCCAAGGCAATTTTGAACCTAGCACGCGACGCTTCAGGTGCGTTGGTGTATCTAGCGCCCACGCGTGTCAATTTGAACTTGACTCAAGAGCGCCATCCGAAAATCAGGTTTTTGGCGACTAAAGAGCATGAATCGCCGACGTTGGTAGGCTAAAGCGCCACAATTGACGTGAACAAAGCGATTAAAATTGCCGCAATAAGCAGCCGCCAGTGGACTCAATAATTGCCGCTACTGCAATTGCGCATGGTGCGGTTTTACTGCATCGCGATGCGCATTTTCGCGGCATTCCGCAAACAGTGCTGCACCAAGAAGAATTACCTGCCCCAAACAGCATTAAAGCCCAAAATAGTATTACTGCCAAGGAAGGCACATGAAATTCGTAGATGAAGCCCAAATCCACGTTACTGCCGGTAATGGTGGCAACGGTTGCGTTAGTTTTAGGCGGGAGAAATTTATTCCGCTCGGTGGCCCGGATGGTGGCGATGGCGGCGATGGCGGCAGTGTGTACTTGCTGGCCGATGAAGGGTTAAATACGCTTGTCGATTTTCGCTACAAGCGCCGCTTTGACGCGCGCAGTGGGGCCAAAGGCACACCGCGGCAGTGCAATGGCCCAGGTGGCGATGAATTAGTGGTACGCGTTCCAGTCGGCACGGTGGTCAAGGATGTCGATACCGATGAGGTGATTGCGGATTTGATCGCGCACCATCAAAAAGTGTTGGTCGCCATCGGTGGGCGCGGTGGCAAAGGCAATACCCACTTTAAAAGCTCGACCAATCGCAGCCCAAGGCGCAGCATTCCCGGAACAGAAGGCGAAGAGCGCGAGCTGCATCTGGAGCTCAAAGTATTGGCGGACGTGGGCCTGCTCGGTTTTCCCAACGCTGGTAAATCTACCTTAATACGCGGCATTTCTGCCGCCACACCGAAAGTTGCGGATTATCCGTTCACTACACTACACCCGAATTTAGGCGTGGTGCGCGTAGCGATGGACAAATCGTTCGTGGTTGCTGACATTCCGGGTGTCATTGAAGGCGCAGCCGATGGCGCTGGCTTAGGCGTGCAGTTCCTAAAGCACGTCCAGCGCACGCGTGTACTTTGGCATGTGGTGGATTTAGCTCCCTACGACTTAGCGGGTTCTTCCGCCTCCGGCTCGGGGGCGACACCCGCCAAACAGGTGCGTGCGATTGAGAAAGAGTTGAAAAAATTCGACCCAGCGTTGTACGCCCGTCCGCGTTGGCTGGTGTTTAACAAAGCCGACACGGTGGGCGAAAAAGAAGCGCTAAAACTTGCCAAAGCAGCGGTAAAGTCACTGAAATGGCAGGCGCCGTGGTATGTGATTTCAGGTTTAGCCAAAGAAGGATTGCAACCGCTGTTGTGGGACACGATGGCGCTGTTTGAACCGCCTGCCCCCGACGATAGTGATGTCGCCGAGCCAAAATCGGCTTGATTAGGGAGCATTAGCCGTGTCTGCGCAGCTACCTTCGCCCATTCGTCTAGCAATATTTGGCGCAGCTGGACGACTCGGGCGACAGATTGCCGCACTGGCAGCGGCGGATCCGCGCTTTAGCTTGGTTGCGCTGCTGGTTTCCCCCAACTCAGCGCTGCTGTCGGGCCTCAGTCCAGACACGCGATTAACCTACCTCACCAAGCTAGATATGTCCGTCGACGTCATTATCGATGTTTCCCTGCCGCAGGCATTTGCGCAGACCGCAGCAGCGGTTCGAGATTCTGATGCGGCATTGGTTAGTGGCGTCACGGGTTTTGACGAACTAGGGTTGGCGGCGATGGCCAGACTCACGCGGACGCATGCGGTGTTGCACACGCATAATTTTAGCCGGGGCGTGGCGGTGCTCAAACATTTGTCGCGCATCGCGGCAGAATTACTCGGGCAGAGTTTCGACGTTGGCATTTTGGATATCCATCATCGCAACAAACGGGATGCGCCTAGCGGCACTGCGATCAGTTTGGAAGCCGCACTAATTCAGGGTGGCGCCAGCGGCGTGCAGCATTCGGCACTGCGTTTGGGCAGTGTGGTGGGCGAACACCAGGTGCATTTTTCCGGCAAGGCCGAAGAGGTTGTACTGACTCACCGCGCCGCAGATCGCGCGATGTTTGCGCTCGGTGCGCTGGATGCCGCGGCATGGATCGCAGGCAAAGCACCCGGCAGTTATGCGATTGAAGCGGTTTTTGGAATTGCCTAAAAAAATGGCAATTTAGAACTTTATGTAAAGCACTATTTACAAATCGTTTTACTAAATGTAATTCCTAGTCATGATTTGGCAAGGCGAGCCGTTTCTGGGCTCATGCCTCCAACCACCCATCCCGCAGCCTAATCTCTCGACTCGCCCGCGCAGCGTGCTTTGGGTTATGGGTGACTTGCACAATGGTGGAACCGCTTCGGTGCAGCTCTTCCAGCAAATCCATAATTTTTTCGCCTTGATCGGTGTGCAGTGCGCCCGTCGGCTCGTCGGCGAGCAGCAAACTGGGGCGGGTGATTAACGCGCGGGCGACGGCGACTTGTTGCTGTTGGCCGCCGGACAGTTGCCGCGGATACAAATCTTTTTTGCCGACGATGCCGAAGCGATCCAGCATATCAGCCACTCTTGCGGCACGCTCGGCGCGCGGAATATCGCGATAGCCTAGCGGCAAATCAAGATTTTCCGCCACTGTTAAATCATCAAGCAAATGGTAGTGCTGAAAGATAAAACCTATGTGTTCGCGCTTGAGCGCATTGCGGCGCTTGGCATTGGCGTTGTGCACCGCCTCCCCGCTTAAATTAAATTCGCCTTTCCAATCGTAATCGAGCAAACCAATAATATTCAGCAGACTGGTTTTGCCCGAACCGGATGGCCCGGTGATCGAAACGAATTCACCTGCGGCAATATCCAGATTGATTTGACGCAGGACAAAATGCACGCCGCTAACTAGAGGAAAGCTTTTTTCTAGTTGCCGCAGTTGGATAACTGGCTGGGTTTGTTGAGATTCTAGATTACGCATACTAAATCGCCTTCAATGCGTTGTTTAAAGCTACCTTGGTCGCCGGACGCGCCGCCAGCGCACTGGCCGCTAAGCTGGTAATCATCACTAAGCCAGTGGCAAGCCCCGCCGAAAGCCCAAGCGACGGCGTGCCGTAAACTTGCGCCTGCAGCCATTGCCCTAAGGCGAGCGCGCACAGCAGGCCAAGTACAACGCCGGGAATTAACGCCATAAAACTTTCCCACATCAGCGCGCCAACTAACGCGGCCGGTTTTGCACCCAGTGCGGTGCGCAGGGCAAATTCGCGAGCCCGTTCGGTGACGTTGAAAGCCAATATGGCATAAGTTCCAAGCACCGCCAAAGTGAGCGCCAGCCAGCCAAACAATCCGGCAAAACGTGCGAAAAAACGCGGTGCGGCGGTTAGGCTGGCTAGATCATCGCTAAGCGCATAGGCTTTAAAAATTGCCTGCGTTGGATCTTGCTGCCAAACCACTTCCTGTACCGCTTTCAAGCCGCCGGGCGCACCGCGCACCATCACGGCGAGACTATGCGCTGGATATTGCGCGAACGGCACCCAGACTTCGGGTCTAGGCTCAAGCTCTGGCGCAATGCGGCGCGCATCGGCAAATACGCCCACAACGCCAAATTGCACCGGTTTTTCAGAGCCATTCGGTGGCAATGTTACCGAGGCCCCGAGTGGTTCCAATTTGCCAAAATACTGTTTTGCGAAACCCTCGCTGACCAAAATCACGCGTGCGGCGCCAGCGCTGTCTGCCGGGTTTAACGTCCTGCCCGCCAGCAATGTGTAGTCCAACGTTTTAATAGGATCGCCTAGCACCGAAATGACCGTGGTTTGCACAACGGCATTAGCAAGCAATGCCGGGCCGCCACTAAGCTCGTAACGCGGTGCAAAAACCGGCGTAAACGGCACGCCGTTACTTACCGCAACGGCTTGCGCACCGGGAATTTTTTGCGCACCCTCCAGCAAAGCCTGCGCCTGTGCCGCAAATTTTGCGCCGTTATGGCCGCCGGGTTCGCCCCGCATGAAAATTTGTGCATTGACCACGTCATCGATATTCAAGCCCAAGCGCTGATCGCGTAAAGCTAAGCTGGAGCTTAAAAACAGCCCGGCGCAGAACAACGCGAGCAGCGAAAGCGCGGTGCCTGGAATCCCGAGCCAGTGTTTTGCGCGTGCGCCTGAGCGCTGTGCCCGCAGCGTCGAACTCGCCCCTGCTTTTGCAATATTCCACGCCGGATACGCCCCGGCTAGCAGGAGCGAAAATAGACTGAGCAGCAGAGCGACCAGCGCCAATTGCGGGTTTAATATCAAGCCGAAACCTAGCTCAGGATCTATGTATAGGCCGCTGTCGCTCAAATTCGGGGATAGCTTCCACACCGCCCAACACAAGAAAAACGCCAGCCCAGCCGCAAACGCCGCCAGCAAGGCCGTTTCCAGCAAGACCACGCGCGCCAAATCCCCGCGCGAGGCGCCCAGCGCATCCATCACCGCAAATGCTGCCGCACGCTTGCGGCCACGGGTCAACACCATATGCGCGGCATTGCTTGCTGCGACCAATAAAACCAGCAGACTGAGCCCAGTCAATGCGAATAAAGGCACCGCGACATCGCCCCGCC
>JAYTAO010000329.1:0-3899 GCA_043737435.1 Rhodanobacteraceae bacterium
CTGCCGCGAAAAGGTTTTTCGTCGTTACCATCACCCGTGTTATGTTTCTAATGCCTTCGCGCGATAGCGTTCGGTTGATGCGACCGAAGTTTTTGGCGGTCGGCTTGAGCACAAGTTAGGCACGCAATTTAGCCAACCACCCACCCAATCGCAAGGTCGGCTGCTCAATAAGACGGAAGAACGGGAAGCTAAGGGCAATTGATACGCCCAACATGACAACAAGCGCGAGGGCATTGTCAAAAATTCCAGGCCCCGAAAAGCTATCCCACACAGGTCTCAAAAGCCAAAAGAGCGGCATGTGCAGCAAGTAGAGTGCATAAGACGCATCGCCCAAGCTGACCAATGACCTTGGCCAGATCGTATCCCGGTCAGGATCCGTGACCGCGAAGACGAGTAACGCGCTCGCTGGACCAAAAATAAGCACACGTGCCCAAGCCTCTTCGAACTGTTCATGCGTCGGCGCAAAGGCAAGTAGCGCGACAGCTGCTACAGTCCAAATCATGGCGAATGCAATAGCTGGCCAGAAGAGGCCTTGCACGCGAGGTCGAATCAGAGCTACCGCGCCGCCCAAGATAAACTCCAATGTTAGGGGACTCAAAACTACCTTCCCGACAGCCGATGCTGACTCGAGGCCCGAGAGCGCCGATGCCAGGATTGCGAGCGCCCAAAACGCTAGCAACCGAGGCCTCCATGCAATCGATGCAAGTAGCAACGCCGCAAACACGAGATAAAAATACATCTCGTGGATCAACGTCCAGCCAACAAGCAAAATCGGATATCGCTCCTGCGGCCAAAGTGTAAATGACGCAATCCAGTTCGGATCCTTACCAATAAGGAATTGGAAATCACCCGTGAGAAACCAGATGACAATCACGCCAAGTGTAACTAACCAGTAAGGTGGGTATATCCGAATGGCGCGTTTCACAAGAAATTCGTATGCACTCCCAGTGTTTGAAGCCGCATTGCTAGAGACCAAAACCATAATAAAACCGGAGATAACAAAGAATAGATCAACGCCCGCTCGGCCATAGCCTGAAAAGGCCGGAAGTAGCAAATCAGGCCCGTAGAATTTGCTCTCCAGCGTGCTGAAATGAAATACTGCGACGACTACTGCAGCTATACCGCGTAACGTCTGGATACCATCGAGTTTGGTCTTGGAGTTGATCATTGTCGACAAGGTTAGAAAAGCGAAAGTGGTTGAGTTCAAGAGCTTCGTTCAAGGCCCAACGATTTAATAAGCCACAATGCCGCACGGCAACGACAGCTTAAGCCAGAATCGCCGAATGCCGCATTGTCGGCTTGGTTAGCTAGTGGGAACTAGCTTAAGGAATCTAAGGGCTTGCTGGAACGGCTTCCATCAATTGCGCCAAGGCACGGTTCAAGCTGCCCGTCGCCTGACGCTGACCAGCATATCGCCCGATGCGCACTACAACCAGATCGTGCGAAGGAATGATGATCGTGTATTGCTCGCCAGCACCCGCCATGAAGTAGGCGTCCTTTGGCACGGATAGATGCGCGTCGGCATTCAGCCAGAAGAACCCACCGTAATTGATCCTGTCATCCGCCAGCCAGGCCGGTGCCGGGGTGCTGACAAATCGGGCAAATTCCTTTGGCAGGATGCGCTTCCCGTTCCACATGCCGTCATTAAGATACAGATTGCCGAGCCGCGCCCAATCACGGCCCGACATTAGCTCCGCGCCCTGTGTGAGGAAATTACCCGCTGCATCGGTTTCGAGAACAGCCGTGCGAATGCCAATACGATCAAAGAGTGCCCGCTGCGGAAAGCTGTGATAGTCCCCGCCGTTTTTTTCCACACCAAGTCGGACGAGGTAACTGCCGAGAACCGGATCGGTGTTGCGATAGCGCCCCACCGTGCCAGGCGCCCATTCTAGCGTGCGGCTCGCAGCATAAGAAAAGGCGTTGGGCGCGGTGTAGTAATACCAGTGGTCAGGTAGTCGTCCGTCATCGGCGTATTCAGGATCCTGCTCCGCCCGGATGCGCAGGCCGCTCGACATCTGCAAAAGATCACGGATGCGGATGGCCTGACGAGGATCACCTGGCGTTTGCCATTCGGGGATGGGGGCTGGCTGGTCGAGCGTATACACACCGCGCTGGATGAGCACGCCCAGCAGACTGGCCACCACGCTCTTGCCCATTGACCAGCCTTCGAGCGGCGTTTCGGCGTTTGCATCCAGACCGTATCGCTCGCCGATGATCTGCCCCTTCCAAGTCACTACGAAAGCCTGCGTCAGCGATTCTTCTGGTGTGAAAGCCGAAGCGAGTGCGGCCTCTACTTTGGCCGCGTCATAGCCAACGGGCTTTTTTGCGGGTAACTGATCACCCATTGGCCAAGGCTCGGAGCGGGCGGGCAAATTCGGCACAACCTTGACGGGCTTGAACCCAATCTGCTTACCATTTTCCGCGAGGATCACGCAGCCCTGGCTGCCCAACTGTCGAGCAATCCGAATGCGGCCTTCTGGCGTCTGCACGCGCACTTCGCGGTGGGCCCTATCCACGATTGGCTCTTTCAGCTTGGCTCGCTGCGCGACCGAGGCTAGGGCATTGCCATCCCCCAGCGTTTCACGCGCCAGCCTCGGATTCATTTGCGCGATGAAGATCGCGGAGCAGAGCCGTTGCGCATACGCAGCGGCGAAGTGACTGGGGAGGGCTACGGGTGCTGGAACCCAAATCCCCGGTAATTCGGCTGCACGCGCCCGGTCAAGCATGGCCTGCTTTTTCGCCGCGTCGTCGGAGGTCTGCGCAGTGGCCGCACTAGCTGCCGATAAAATCAGAACAAGAATAAATTTTTGGAAGTCCATTATTTGATTCCCAGTGATGGTATTTCGCAGAAAGAGCATAACGCATCATAGAACCCCAAAGCGTCTTTGTTCCGTAGGGCAAATTTTGCTGCCTCAAACGCCTCAAGCGGATCAAGCCGTCTGTCTGGCGGGTTTGCGCCGCCGCAGCTAGCCTAGGCAAAGACACTGGCCAGGATTACGGCAATCTTCATAAGACGCCTAACATCGCGTCAAGCGCCCATCAAACACATGCACAACCGGCCCACTCAGCACCACTTCAGCGTCGTCACTGGGCCAGCTAACGCCTAATTCGCCACCCGGCAGCGCCAGCGTGATGTTGCGCTGGCTTAAGCCTAAGCGCATCAAATTGATCGCTGCGGCACAGGCGCCGCTGCCGCAAGCCAGGGTTTCGCCTGCGCCACGCTCGTAAACGCGCAATTTTGCGTAAATATCGGAGACGACTTCACAAAAACCAACATTGACGCGCTCTGGAAAATCCTGGTGGCTTTGCAATGCGAAGCCGATGCGTTCGACCGCCGCATTTGCCACGCTTGGCACAAAAATTGTGGCGTGCGGATTGCCTAAGCTTAAGGCGGAATATTCGATTTTTTCGCCCAAAACCGTTGTTTGGTAGCGCAATGCCGCCGATCCCAACATCGGAATCTTGGCGGGCAGAAATTCCGGTTTGCCTAGACTCACACCAATCAGCCCGTTCGGGCTTGCGCTGACCTTCACGAGACCCGCAGGCGAAGCCAGATCAAAAGGTGCGCTTAAACCCAAGCGATGCATCAGCCACCATGCCACCGCGCGCGCGCCGTTGCCGCACTGCTGTGCGCGACTGCCGTCGCTGTTGAATATGAGGTAGCCAAAGCCGCTTACGGCGCTTAAATTTTTCGTCACCACCATCATTTGATCAAAGCCCACCGCCGTGCGGCGGTTTGCTAATGACTTGGCTAAATCGGCGTAATCAAGTGCGCTGTTTAAGCTAAAAGCTTCGATCAAGACAAAATCATTGCCCGCGCCGTGCAATTTGGAAAAATTAATGTCAGCCATGTGCAGCGAGTTTTGGCGCTTCTGCGGGTTTCAGCGGGCCTTTATTGC
>JAYTAO010000330.1:0-9521 GCA_043737435.1 Rhodanobacteraceae bacterium
CCTAAGCCGCATTGCCGCTCAACACGCTCGTTTTACTGCGCCTACATCATGCTGACAAATTGCGCGAACAAGCTTTCCACGTCACGCGGGCCGGGGCTGGCTTCTGGGTGGCCTTGAAAACTAAACGCTGGCGCATTGGTCAATTTAATTCCTTGATTGGAGCCATCAAAAAGTGATCGATGGGTGACGCGAATATGGCTCGGCAGGCTAGTTTCATCGACAGCAAAGCCGTGGTTTTGACTGGAAATCATCACTCGGCCGGTGCTCAAATCCTGCACTGGATGGTTCGCACCATGATGACCAAACTTCATTTTGACCGTTTTTGCCCCCGCCGCAAGCGCCAGCAGTTGGTGACCCAAGCAAATACCGAAAATAGGTAGCTTCGCTTCAAGCAGCGTTTGAATGGCGCTAACTGCATAATCACATGGCGCCGGATCACCTGGGCCGTTACTTAAAAATACGCCGTCGGGCTTCAACGCAAGTACCTCTGCAGCACTGGTTTGTGCCGGTACGACGGTAACTTTGCAGCCATGCTGCGCCAGTAAACGCAAAATATTGGTCTTAATACCGAAGTCGAAAGCGACAACGTTTTTTTGCGCGGTGGTAGCGTGTGAGCGTGAGCTTGATAAGTCAAAAACGCCCTCAGTGTGCAGATAGCTTTGCGTGCAGCTAACCACTTTCGCTAGATCCAGTCCGGATAAACCGCCGAATTGTCGTGCGGCGGTCAGCGCTCGTGCAATCGCATCAGGGCTATTCGCGTCTGCTCCGGCCAAAATACAGCCGCTTTGCGCGCCGGTATTACGTAAGGTGCGAGTGAGTTTGCGGGTATCAATATCGGCGATTGCACAGATTCCGCGCTCTTTTAAATAGGCATCTAAGGCTTGGGTCATGCGCCAATTACTGGCCAATCGCGGCAAATCCCGCACAATTAGACCCGCTGCGAAGATTTGCGCACTTTCGGCGTCATTCGGATTGACACCGACATTGCCTATGTGTGGGTAAGTCAGCGTAATTAATTGCCGGCAATAGCTCGGGTCAGTCAACATTTCCTGATAGCCGGTCATGCCGGTGTTAAAAACCACCTCGCCGACGGTGATCCCGTCGCTACCAATGCTGCGCCCGCTGAATACGGTGCCATCGGCCAGAACTAATATCGCCGGAAGCTGGGTCTTAGCGGAAAAAATATCTGCTTCGCTGGAACTCAACATGGATACACCCAGAATTTAATTGCCCGAAGTGTAGGCAGCTGACACAGATCGGTCTAGCAAAAGCACGGGAGTTCGCTCAAGCAATACGCGCGACGATTCAGTCTGAACAGTTCGTTTGCAGCGGGCCGCAAATACCCAGGGTTAATACCCAGGGCTAGGCTCATATTCGGTACGCGAGAAAACGCATCACATCTGCGGTTTTTGCCATCAGCACCGGAATGGGCCACGGCAAACTAGATCCGCCCGCATTTCGTGCAGCTAATCCATGCCGCGCTTCGTCGCTGCGCATGACTTTTATTACCGCCAGGGAGTCCAAATCGGCAGCGGGTAGGGTAGTTTCATGCGTCTGCAGATGCGCTTCCACCTGACGTTCGGTTTCAGCAACAAACCCGAGTGCGGTCTTATCGCCCACCTTTGCCGCCGCATAGCCCATCGCATAAGCACCCAAATACCAGATTGGGCCTAATAAACTTGGCTTCGCGCTCAGCGCAGTTAGCCGATCCGCACACCATGCCAAGTGATCGCCTTCCTCCTGGGCGGCGTGTAGCATCATCGATTTGGTGGCAGAAGATTGTGCAGCGGCAGCATGGCCGAAATACAGCGCTTGCGCAGCAACTTCACCGGCGTGATTTACCCGCATCAAACCCGCGGCTTGTTTGCGTTCGCGCTCGTTAAGCTCAGGTGCGTCAGCTAGCGCTTTGGGTGTCGCGCGTGACTGCAAGGCATGCGGAGCGCCAAGAGTTTTCAGCGCGCGATCAAATTCGTTTATAAGCCCATCAAAGCGGGACAGTGTTTGCATTTCAATGCTACTTTTTAAATAGGCCAATTACGACTTTAAGGATTACCGGGTCAACGGGCGGCGAAGAAGTTTTTCATATTGATGGGTCTATCTAGAAACACCCGGTTTTCGCTTATTTGTTTTGCCTGGACAAAGCAAATACCAACGGATGTTGAACAAAAGCGGCAGCGAGTTGATCTGCTTTTTTAATTTGTCCGCGATGCCGCGCATAACCGCCACAGCACGACTCTTTAATACGCGCCGGAATGGCCAAAGTCAGGGCAGGGCTGTGTAACATGAACCCGATTAAATCACCGCGCCAGCTGCGTTTCTGCGGACGACCACGCGGCGATTGCGCCTCGGTCGCCTCTACTGCCGTAGCTAGGGCAGACCGGCGTGCACAGGCCGCAGGCAACACAAGCGTCACTCAAAGCGAACAATGTTCCCCAGTCCGATCAGTTGAAAGAGGTTTTGCTTGGCGTCAACTCGGCAAGTTCCGAACTATTCTGAACGGAAACCTTGTTTTGCATCAGTTACTTGGCCTTAAATTAGCTTAGATGTGTTGCCAGATTATGCCTTGCGCGTTTATAGTCGCGGACTAATTTTTGATCAAGCCCCTTTAAGAGGAATTGTACTGGTTATGAGAACCATTAGCGCCAAGCCTGAAACCGTCAAACGCGACTGGTTCGTGGTCGATGCAACTGACAAAACACTGGGCCGTTTAAGCTCAGTCATCGCATTCCGTCTGCGCGGAAAACACAAAACCATTTATACCCCACATGTTGATACGGGCGATTACATCGTCGTTATTAATGCTGAAAAAATTTCAGTCACCGGCAAAAAGCTGACCGATAAAATGTATCACCGGTTCACTGGGCACATAGGTAATTTCAAATCCACGCCGTTGAAAGACGTTTTGTCCGGCCCGCACGCCGAACGCGCGATTGAACTTGCAATTAAAAATATGATGCCGAAAGGGCCCTTGGGCCGCGATATGTTTCGCAAGCTCAAAGTCTACACCGGATCCGAACATCCACACACCGCACAACAGCCGCAAGCGCTAAGCTTGTAAGGACACAAACATGGCAGCAGCAGCGATCAAACAACACTACGGCACCGGCCGTCGCAAATCCTCAACCGCACGTGTTTTCTTACGCATGGGTACAGGTCAAATCACCATCAATGACCGCACGATTGACCAATTCTTCGGCCGCGAGACCGCGCGCATGATCGTTCGTCAGCCGCTGGAAATCTCAAATCTGGTCGACAAGTTCGATATTTTTTGCACCGTTGAAGGTGGCGGTATTTCTGGTCAAGCGGGCGCAATTCGTTTAGGCGTTTCCCGTGCCTTGGTTGTGTACAACGACGCATTGAAGCCAGAACTGCGTAAGAATGGCCTGATGACACGTGACGCACGCGAAGTCGAACGTAAGAAAGTGGGCCTGCACGGCGCGCGGCGCGCGACTCAGTTCAGCAAGCGATAAGCAGTCAGCAAAGCTGCAAAAAAGCCCCGAAATTCGGGGCTTTTTTATTGGACGAGTTTTGAATCCAAGTCACAGGAATAACGTTCCATAACTGCGTGGAATGTTTATTATGTAAAATAAATCGTCAATAAGACGTTTTTCCAGATTCGATACACTTTCGGCACACTTAATGAATTATCGATGTTCGTATCGGCCTAATTTTGTTTCCTCACCCTGCACGCTATACTCACGGCTTTTCCCGGTGGCAGCTCTTGCACCGATTACATGACCTCAAAGGACGAAGCCATGGCACTGTCAATTGCAGAAATTAAATCAGATGCGCAAACGCGTATGAGCAAATCTATAGAGTCACTCAAACACGAATTTACGCGCTTACGCACCGGGCGGGCTTCGGTAGGAATTCTTGACGGCGTGAAGGTAGATTATTACGGGCAGTTGGTTCCGATCAGCCAGGTTGCCAATGTAACGGTCGCTGACTCACGCACGCTCCAAGTTCAGCCTTGGGAAAAACAGATGGTTGGACCTGTGGAAAAAGCTATCATGGCTTCCAATCTGGGCTTAACACCCAACGTTGCAGGAACGCTGATTCGCATTAATTTGCCGCCATTGACCGAACAGCGTCGAAAGGAATTGGCGAAAGTTGTGTCCGGTGAAGGTGAAGACACAAAAATCGCAATCCGCAATGTGCGTCGCGATGCCATGCAACATTTAAAGGACTTGTTGAAGGCTAAAGTAATTACTGAAGACGAAGACAATCGCGCTGAAGAAGACGCGCAGAAACTTACTGACAAATTCGTTAAAGAGGTTGACGCAATTTGCAAAACTAAAGAAGATGAGTTGATGCACCTTTAATCGTGCCAACTCCTAAAATAGCGGTACCCAAACACGTCGCGGTGGTCATGGATGGCAATGGCCGCTGGGCGGAAAAACGCCTTCAGCCGCGTGTATTCGGACACCGTGCTGGCGTCAAAGCCGTGCGTGAAACCGTCGAAGCATGTGCGCGCGCCGGTGTCGAGGTGCTCACTCTGTTTGCTTTTAGTAGCGAAAATTGGCAGCGTCCTGCGGAAGAAGTAAGCGGGCTGATGGAGTTATTTCTGCGCGCGGTACGCTCCGAGGCGGAGCAACTCAATCGTGATGGTGTGCGGCTACGCTTCATCGGTGAACTGAGCAGGTTTGCACATCCGCTCAAGCAAGAAATGCAGCAGCTTGTTGCTCTGACCTCTGGCAACACTCGTCTGAGTTTGAACGTTGCAGTGAATTACGGGGGGCGCTGGGACATAGCCCAAGCCGCGCGAAGATTAGCCGAAGATGTACGCGATGGTTTTTTGCAGTCTAGCGATATCACTGAAGCAAGCATGTCACCCTATTTAGCGCTGGCTGATTTACCAGCGGTGGATTTATTTATTCGCACCGGCGGAGATGTGCGGGTCAGTAATTTTTTACTCTGGCAAATTGCTTACGCAGAACTGTACTTTACTGCCAAACTTTGGCCCGATTTTGATACTGCGGCACTACAGGCGGCACTGAATGAATATGCGTTGCGGCAACGCCGCTTCGGAAAATTAGCTACAAAATCGGCATCTCAAAATGATGTGCAAGACTTGGTGCGCATATGAGCGTCAATAAATCCAATGACAATATAAAGCTGAGCTACAAGAAGGACCCGGCTCTTAACGCACGCATTTTAACGGCAGTGATACTTGCGCCGTTAGCAATACTCGGCGTGCTGTATTTGTCTACACCGGTATTTGCTGCTGGGCTTGGCGTGGTTTTATTGCTCGGAACGTGGGAATGGAGCCGCATCATTGGCGTGCAAAGGCGGCGTTTTCGTACCGTAGTGGTATTAGTTAATGCGGCGCTTATTGGCCTGAGTTGGTATTTCCTGGCACATAAAAATTATGTGTATATCGCCGAGATTGGCGCGGTATGGTGGTGTTTGGCGTTGTTTTGGTTAAAGCGAGTTACATTTGCTCAGACTCAAACGCTTGCCAATGCTGAACTAAAAATGTTTGTGGGCAGTTTGCTCATGTTGCCTGCATGGTGCGCCGCTGTTTTGCTGCATGAGTCCGAACAAGGACCGCGCTGGACGTTATTTCTATTTGCACTCATATGGTGTGCCGATATTGGGGCATATTTTACCGGCAGGAAATTTGGTAATAAAAAGTTAGCGCCGCAAATCAGCCCCGGAAAAACACGTGAGGGCGTTTATGGCGCACTCGCAGCGTCTGCGCTATTTGCGATTGTTTTCGGACTTTGCACTGGTAAATCAGTCCCAGACGCATTTCTGCTTATGGGGCTGGGGCTGCTTACCGTCGTGTTTTCTATCGTCGGTGATTTGTTCGAAAGTTTGATGAAGCGCCATGCAAATCTTAAGGACTCTGGCACATTGCTGCCTGGGCATGGTGGCGTATTGGATAGAATTGACTCCCTGCTTGCTGCCCTGCCCGCATTTGTTGCGGGAAAAGTGTTACTTGGCTTGTGAGCGATGGGACTGTAACCAAGAAAAAACTTTGCGCGCGTCAGGTCGCGCTTTTGGGCGCAACCGGTTCAATCGGGCAAAGCACACTAAAAGTACTGCGACTGCACCCGGATAAGTATCAGCTCTATGGCGTTAGCGCATATCGAAACCTTACCGATCTGGCGCGCATTTGCAATGAATTTAAACCCGCTATCGCGGTCGTCGCCACCGAAGAAGCGGCGAAAATTCTGCGTGCAATGCTTCATGCTAATGCACTCGAAATTTTAATCGGCGAGCGGGCTCTTTGCGATCTGGCCAGCGCAATCGAAGTCGACACAGTCGTCGCCGCTATTGTCGGTGCGGCGGGTTTACCCTCCACTCTAGCAGCCGCTCGTGCCGGCAAACGCATCCTGTTGGCGAACAAAGAATCATTGGTTATCGCCGGCGCATTGGTTACTGAGGCGGCGCAAAAATCCGGTGCTTGCATTATTCCAGTGGACAGTGAACATAATGCCTTGCTTCAATGCCTGCCCCCTGCCCCTGCCTGTGCTTCACCGGCGAAAATTCATTCGACTAACGGTGTGGTAAAGCTCTGGCTAACCGCGTCCGGTGGCCCGTTTCGTAAATTTTCCAGCCATGAGCTGAACTGCGTCACCCCCGAACAAGCGTGCGCACACCCGAACTGGCAAATGGGGCGAAAAATCTCTGTGGACTCTGCTACGTTGATGAATAAAGGCTTGGAAGTCATCGAAGCCTATTGGCTTTTTGGACTTGCGCAAGATCAAATCGAGGTCGTCGTACATCCGCAAAGTATCGTGCATTCGATGGTGGAATATATTGATGGCAGTTTCTTGGCCCAGTTGGGTAGCCCCGACATGTGCACCCCTATTGCTTATGCCTTAGCTTTTCCAGGGCGAATTGATGCGGGTGTCAAGCAATTAAATCTGCGCGAGCTCGGCGCATTGACGTTTGAAGCACCAGATCAGATTCGCTTCCCATGTTTAAAGCTTGCGTTCGATGCACTAAAAGCCGGAGGCACGGCGCCGGTCGTGTTGAACGCAGCGAATGAGATTGCAGTTGAGGGATTTCTGAACGGCCTACTTGCTTTTAACGCCATCCCAGCTGTTATTAACGAGTGCTTACAGCATTCGCCGATACAGTCCGTGCACAATTTAGAAGACATCTTAAGTGTAGATAGTCAATCGCGTAATCTGGCGCGAACCCTCATTAACACAAACGGCAGCTATAATTAGTCCTATGAGCATAATCGGCAGCGTTTTTTGGTTTTTAGTCGTTACCTGTGTGCTTGTTGCTTGGCATGAATTTGGCCATTTTTGGGTGGGCCGAAAATGTGGCGTTAAGGTGCTCCGTTACGCAATTGGATTCGGCCCAGCGATATGGAAGCGCACCGGTAGCGACGGTATTGAATATGCCGTTAACGCGATACCCTTAGGCGGTTATGTCAAATTTGCCGATACGCGTGACGGGTCAGTTGAACCACACGACGAGGCGCGGGCCTTTGATAAAGCAACGCTTAGCAAACGCAGTTTGATTGTTTTGGCAGGGCCTGTAGCAAACTTAATTTTCGCAATTGCGGCCTTCGCGGTCATGTACATGATCGGGGTAAGTGACGACCGCGCGGTGCTGGGAAATACTTCCGGTTTCGCTCAGCAAGCAGGCTTAGTGCGTGGCGATGAAATCGTTCAAATCAATGGCACGGAAGTCGGAAATTGGACGACTGCCAATATCGAACTCATGCAGCTCGGTTACGATCGGGTGAGCGCCGACCTATTGATTAGGAATGCCTTAGTTCCTGCGAGCGAGCCACGAAAAGTATCTCTGGATATGACGCAATTACCGGCAAAATTTGACGAAACTGGCGTCTTGAGTGCCTTAGGCATGGAGCCATTTTTCGTCAATCCTGACACCATCGTTGCAGAGATGACGAAAGATGGTCCGGCGGCGCGCTCTGGACTTTTAATTGGCGAGCACATTGTCGCCATTGCGGGCGTGGCAGTGTCCACGCGGAAAGAATTTATTGAGCAAGTGCAGATGCGCGGTAAAGCGAATGCAGGGAAAATTTCATTGACTGCGGAACGAAACAGCATTAGACGTGAAATTCCGGTCACAGCAGAGCTTACAAACCAGGGTGGATTACCTGCTTGGCGCCTTGGAATCGTGTTTGAAAGCTTTGAAACTACCCGCCAATTGGGTCCGCTCAGCGCATTGTCTGCAGGATTGGGAACGACGTGGTATTACTGCACCCGCACGTTGGGCATGATTAAATCGTTGTTAACCCTTCAGGCGTCTGCAAAAAACATTTCCGGCCCAATTACGATTGCACAACTGGCGGAACTTTCTGCAAAACAAGGCCCAGCCGAATTTTTAAGATTGCTAGCTGGGATTTCGCTTAGCCTTTTCATTGTCAATTTATTGCCGGTGCCTGTGCTTGACGGCGGGCAGCTGCTGTTTTTTGCAATGGAGAAAATCAAAGGCGCGCCCTTGGGCGAACGCGCCATGGAAGCGGGCGGACTCATTGGCATCCTGGTACTCTTTGGACTGATGACCCTGGCGATTACTAACGACCTTACTCGCACGCTTGGTTTTTAATTTCCGGGCTGTCAAAGTACTTTGCGCTTTTAATCATAAATTTAGTTTTATAAATTATAATAATAAAAAATAAAAATAATTATTCCACCTATACGCCCGACCTTGGTAATTGAATGAACTCTTCTAATTTACGTCTGCGCCTGCTATCGGCTAGTTTGCAACTCGCAATAGCTGGGGTGGCATTCGCACCTGTTGCGTATTCTCAAGCGCTCACCGAGCCACCCTCGCCCGTTACGCCGACTGGGTTTACCATCAGCGATATACGCATAGAAGGTTTGGAACGAATCTCAGCGGGTACGGTTTTAACTTATTTGCCCGTGGAACGTGGCGATCGCATGGACGCATCACGCGCGAGCGGTTCGCTTCGGGCGTTATACAAAACTGGTTTTTTTAATGACGTCAAGCTAGAACACGAGGGCAACATCCTTGTCGTTATAGTTAAAGAGCGTCCGGCAATTAGTAAAGTAACGCTTATTGGTAATAAAGATATTAAAGAAGAAGAATTACGAAAAGCACTTTCCGGAATTGGTTTAGCAGAAGGTGAGGTTTATAACCGCTTGATTATTGATAAGGTCAAGCAAGAGTTAACCAAGCAATATTACAATCGCGGAAAATATAATGTTAAGGTGACTCCTAGTATCAAAACTCTGGATCGTAACCGGGTTGAAGTAACCATTTCAGTAGGAGAAGGTAAGGCAAGTAAAATTCGCCATATTAATATCGTAGGTAATAAACGCTTTACCGACGACGAAATTATGGAAGAATTTGAAGCCAAGACGACAAATTGGTTAAGTTGGTATAAGCGCGACGACCAATACGCCAAAGAAAAAATTCAAGGCGACTTGGAAAAACTGCGCGCATTTTATTTGGATCGTGGATATGTCGATTTTGAAGTCGAATCAACGCAAGTAACTATCAGCCCTGATCGCCGAAATATTTATATCACTGCAAACGTTAGCGAAGGTGAAGTTTACAAAATTCGC
>JAYTAO010000331.1:0-9519 GCA_043737435.1 Rhodanobacteraceae bacterium
GGCGTTGCTGGCGGCGGTGCCGGATGCGTTTTTAACACCTCTTTCCAGCGCGCTAAAAACTTCTGTTGATTGAGCACCTGATAGCGTTTTATGCCGCTAGTCAAATCCGTACCGCTGCTGATGCCTTCAAAATGCACGACCACGCTGGCCGGTTGGACGTAGCACTTCAGCCCCGCCTGTCGCACCTTAAACGCAAGATCCGTGTCTTCATAATAAGCTGGCGCATACAGCGGATCGAAGCCACCAAATTCATCAAATAGCGATTTGCGCAATGCAATTGCAGCACCAGAGCAATAGTCGACTTCGCGTACAAAACCATATTGTGGGTCGTTCGGATCGGCAAAGCGGCCATAGTTCCAACCGGAGCCATCGCTGAAAATAATGCCGCCCGACTCCTGCAAACGGCCATCGGGATAAACCAATTTCGCGCCCACCAGCCCGGCATCAGGGCGCGTGGTGAAGGTTGCAATGAGCGCGTCTAACCAGCCCGCTTGCACGGCGGTATCGTTGTTCAAGAAAACGACAAATTCGCCATTGGCCGCCGCCGCGCCGGCATTACAGGCACCGATAAAACCCAAATTTTGCGGGTTTTTTAGCGCACGTATACCATTGATTTTGCTCAACATTTGCCATGTTTCATCACTAGAACAGTCATCCACCACAATAACTTCCACGCGCAGTTGGCTGATGTTGGCGCTCAAACTTCGCAGGCAAGTGTCGGTGTAACTAAATTTGTTATAGACCGGAATCACAATGGATACCGCAATCGGCCCGGCTTCCATCTCCACCGTTCCAGCCACGTGATAGGCGGCGAATTGCTCAGGCAATACCGGCAAGGCCAGCGTCACCGGATGCAGCAACGGTGCGTCTTTGCGCCCAATACGTTTCAATGTCGCCGCTATTCCGCGCGTGCGCAGGCTACTTATGCCACGAACTAGAAGCGTTTTGGCGCGCCGCAATTGAAACGTTATGCGGCTAATTAGTTGCTTATTCGCGCGCATTGCAACCCGCAGGGGCCGCGTCAGTTTCCAGCTAGAACTGTGCAAAATAGCTTGATAGTCCTGATGCGCGCTTTGCAGTTGGCGGGCACTTTGGTCGAGCTCGTTTACCACTCGCGCCTTCGCATCTTGTGAAGTACTTAACTGTATTTCAGTTTGCGCAAGCTGTGCTTGCACTTCGTGAATGACTGTTTTTAGATGCTCGCTCTCAACTCCGTGCGCAGCGAGCATGGCCTGGGATTGCGCGGTCAGCGCCGCTAGTTCGCTGACTAACGATTGTGCCCACTGGCTACGTTCTTGCAGTTGCTCACTAGTTTTTCGGCCCCACTCGCCGCGCTTAATAGATTCTGTTTCCAGTGCGATGTTGCTTAGACGGCCACGCTCGAGCTCCGTTTGCAAGCGTGAAACTGCCGATTGCCCAAGCGCCAAGGTGTTAAGGACATGGCCGGGCAGCCGTGCATGAATCGCTTGAGATTTACCGGCGCCCAGCGCCTGCAAAACTAGCGCATACCGCTGCGCCTGCAGCGCGGGTACCGGCTCGACTAACGTTGCCAGCCGCTTCGCAACGGCGATAACGCGCTCCGGGTTGATTGCCAGCATGCGCATTGCAGCCAGCAAACTCGGCGCGTCGGGAGCGCACAAAAAGCCATCGACGCCATCAACAATACGCTCGACCAGCGCGCCGGTTTGAGTCGCTAACACCGGCACGCCAAGGCTGCGCATTTCACTCAAAGTGTAGCTAAACGTCTCAGCGACTGTGCGCGGCAGTAAGGCAAGATCAGGCGCAAGTTGCCGCACAAGCTTGGGCAAATCTTCCAGCTGATAATCTGGAATTACATCAACACCAGAGCGCGCAAAAAAAGGCTGAGCCGCAATGTTGAGCCCAAGTAAAATCAGATCGCAATGCTCTAGCAACTCGGGCATGCAGCGCGCCAGCAAATCTGCGCCTTTGCCGCCTGCAATGCGTCCTGGAACCAGCACTTTTAATTTTCGAGATGCCTCGAAAGCGCGCGCCTGCGGCAATCGTAATGGCTCAAGCCAGGGCGCAAGACCATGTCCAATCACGTGCGCTGGCAGCGCCGTCAGCGCAGGTGCCATGCGGCGCACATTGTCCAAAACACTGCGGCTCGGCGCAATCAGCGTGACCCTGGCACTAAGCAAAAGTGACTCAAGCTGCGTGCGCACGCGCGTCCAAAACGCTGAGCTTTGCTTATGAAAAGGAGCGGCATTAGCGGCATCCATCGCCAATTCCGCCGCATCAAAACGCCGCGTTAGATCGCCAAAATCACAATGCAGCTTGGGCCACAATGGGAAGTAATCATGCAGCACCACGGCCGTTGGCACAGGAGTCGACAACAAATCTAAGCTGTGGCCGATTAATGAGGAAACTAATACTCTATCAATTTGATAATCGTGAATGATTCGCGCTAACTCGGCGGCATAACCTGCGTGATCGATGGCAAGAGTTGCAATCGCTGGACTCAAATCAGAGTTGGCTAACTGCAGCTGATCCAGCGGATCGAACAAACTCAATTCGGTGCCAAACAATGCCAGCGCATGCCTGCCCTTCGGCATCAGCCATAAGTGCCTAAAATGTTTATCACTTGCCGCGTAATCATGCGCAAAGCGCGCAACGCCACCGCCCCAACTGTGTAATGCATGCAATAGTCGTGGCCTAGCGTCGGCCAACAGCGTGCTGCACTTGCCGGAATCCAACGCGCGCTTCAACTGATCACACAGCGCGAACCAAGGCTGCTCCAAACTAGCAGCAGGCGCATCTATCGGCGCTAGTTTGCACTCAAATATTGCCGTCTTTGCAACAAACACGCCGCAATACAGCAGCATTTGATCCAACGCCGATGCGGAAACTTTTTCGCGCAATGCCGCAGGTACAAACAACACTGGCGCTTGCATAAACTGCGTAATAAAAAGCGTACGCGGTGCCAGCGCATAGCAGAGTGCATCAATATCCGCACTGGACGCGCGCAGGCAATCACCAGCGCGCACCGGCATCAGCTCGGGACGATCACAAAACACCGCCACCGCCTGATCAGGGATGTCAGCACAGACATTAAGCAGGCGTTCCAGCCAGCGCTCCGGCAGCACCACACCCGCTGAAATGCTGAGCAACGGCGACTCCGACGGGCAATGTTGCTCAAGCTTCAGCCATTGAACCGTGGCGTCAAATTTGCCCGCGTTTGCTTGAGCACGGCTTAAGTCATCGCTTGTGCCTGCGATAACGACGCAAAGTTCAAGCGGCTTTGTTGCAGGCGGAGTTAGGTCGGAACGGCCCTTGGTTATCAAAATGGGTGTGCTCAAGCAAAATTATTCGGTCGTGGAGATAGGCCCCAAGTTTCAGCAACCTAAGCATTGGGCGTTTGGGGGCGCAAAGTGTAATGCACCGCCGCAGTGAAACTGAATGCGACTACACCATTGCAGTGGCCTTTCCCACCCAGGGTGGCAATAGTCACCAAAAAGCCCGCACGACGTTGAAGTTTTTATAGGAATGAATGCGCATAATGCGTTTTGATGCATTCAGGCGCGCCCTAAAAATGTGGTTTTGGCTACGACGAATAAGCGGCTTTGGTTTCGGCTTTGGCTTAGGTTTTGTACTTCCCTGGCTGGTGTATTTGGATCAAATCATCCAATCGCGCTTTGATTTATCAACACCTTCCGTGCCCAGCCGAATTTATGCGCGGCCGCTGCTGTTGGTGCCAGGAGAGTTGACTCTGGATGCGCTCAAAGCAGAGTTGGTGCTGCTGCGCTACATCGCTGACCCGCGTGCGAGCGTGCCGGGCAGTTTCAGCAACAGTAATAATAGTTATGTGCTTAACGTCCGATCATTCACCTTCGAGAGCGGCCCGCAAGGCGCGCGGCGGGTATTGCTGCGTTTTAACGGCAACCAACTGAGCGCATTAAAAGAGGCTGATTCCAGCAAGGCATTAGCAAGTTGGCGCCTGGATCCGGTCAAAATCGCAACCCTGTTTGGCGCAGATAAAAACGCCGCGGAGCGCTTGCCGATGGCGATAGCGCAAATGCCGCAGCTGCTGGTGGCAGGCCTGCAAGCGGTAGAAGATCGCAATTTCAAAACCCACCTCGGCATTGATCCGCTGGGTTTGCTGCGCGCGGTTTGGACCAATTTACGCGGTGGCGAGCTGCGTCAGGGTGGCTCTACGCTGACTCAGCAGTTGGTGAAAAATACCTTGCTGACACCGGCGCAAACAATCGAGCGCAAGCTTAAAGAAATGGGCTTGGCGCTGCTGTTAGAGCGCCGCTTTGACAAGAAAACGATTTTAGAGGCCTATCTTAACCGCGTGGTGTTGGGGCAATCGGGCGATCAAGCCATCCAGGGATTTCCGGCCGCGTCAGAATTTTATTTTGGCCGCAATTTGGAGGACTTAAAAGCGCAAGACATCGCCCTGCTCGTTGGGCTTTTGAAGGCGACAAGTTCCTATGACCCTAGGCGCAATCCGGAAAATGCAACGCGCCGGCGCGGTATCGTGTTAACACAATTTTTCGAGACCGGTTTAATTAATCAGCAAACATTTGACGCCGCCAAAGTGGCACCGCTGAATGTCATTGCCAAAGCCGTAGCCGCCCGCGAACGCTACCCGGCGTTTGTGGCACTAGTGCGGGCGCAAATTGCCCGCAGTTACGACGCGCAGGCGTTAACCAGCCAAGGCTTAACGGTGTTGACTACATTGGATGCACAAGCGCAAGAACGCGCTGAGCTTGCGTTAGTTAGTAGCCTAACGGCAATCGACAAAACCGGGCTATTGCAGGGCGCGCTAGTGCTGACCGAAAACAATACCGGTGAAATTGTCGCGATGGTGGGCGGCCGCGACCCGCGCTCTAGCAATTTTAATCATGCCATTGACGCCAAACGGCCAGTAGGCTCGATGCTTAAGCCGTTTGTCTACTTGTTAGCGCTGTCAGACCCTGCGCATTACGCTCTAGGCAGCACCATCTCCGACGCCCCGCTGGACGTGAAGGTCAGCGGTGGTCCTAATTGGCGGCCACAAAATTACGATCACATGAGCCACGGCAATGTGCTGCTGATTGATGCGCTGGCGAAATCCTACAACCTGGCCGCTGCGCGCGTGGGTTTGGATATCGGCGTTGATCGTTTAGCTGAGTTGATTATGACGTTAGGCGTAGAAGTGCCGCGCCCTGCTCCACCGGCGATGATTTTAGGTGCGGTTGATCTTTCGCCGATGCAGCTCACGCAACTTTACCAAGCGCTGGCCAGCGGTGGCCGGGTATTACCGCTGGTGACGGTGCGCGCGGTGCTGGATCGCTCTGGCAAGGCGCTCAATCGCTTTCCGCGCAGCAGCATTCGCCCGCCTAATTCGGAAGCGATCAAGTTAATTACTTTAGCGCTCAACGAAACTACGCGCACCGGCACCGCACAATCGTTGGTCAATCAAGTGAAATTGGACGCCGCCGGCAAAACCGGCACCAGCAACGACAAGCGCGACAGCTGGTATGCGGGCTACACAGGCAAGCACTTAGGCGTGGTTTGGATGGGCCGCGATGACAATGAAAGCACGAATTTAAGCGGCGCTACCGGTGCCCTGCGCGCCTGGAGTGCGCTGTTCAAAACCCTGCCATCGACGCCATTGCACATCAACTTCGATGCCTCAACTCGGTGGCTACCGGTAGATTCGAATCCGAGCTGCGCAAATTTTCGCTTTTTACCGACGCTAGCCGCGACACCTGCTAATTTGAATAACTGTATGGGGATGTTGTCGGCGCCTTAGCGAATTCGATTCGAACTGAGGTGGAAATGTTGCGTTTCCAAGATTCCGGTTTCGTCATTGCGAACGAAGTGAAGCAATCTCAACCCGCCCCGATTCAAAGACAAGATTGCTTCGCTGCGCTCGCAATGACGAATTTGAATGAATCCGCGATTTCCCATCAATCCTCATACCAAACTCGCAAAATAAAAAGCACGCGCTTTCCTCCAGGCGTTTCCACCGTCACCTCATCGTCGCAACGTTTCTTCAAAAGCGCGCGCGCGAGCGGGGAGTCAAAGCTGATCGCACCGGTGCTGGCATCGGTTTCGTCCGGGCCAACGATGCGATAAATAATTGTTTGCGCACTTTCGTCTTCCACTTCGACGGTAGCGCCAAAGAAAATTTGGCTTTGATCGTGCGGCTTTTGCTCGACTACCTGAACGCGTTTAAGCAGCTTGCTCAAATAGCGCACGCGTCGGTCAATGCCCGCCAGTTGACGTTTACGGTAGGTGTATTCGGCATTTTCGCTGCGATCGCCCTCGGCTGCGGCGGCGCTTAGCGCTACGACGACCTCGGGACGCTCGCGCTGCCAAAGCTGTTCAAGCTCCTGGCTTAAGCGCTCATACCCGACACGGGTAATTAATGCCGTACTCGGCGCACTGGGGGCGCGATAGCGAATTCCCGCCATGTTTATTCCAGCTCTAAATCAAAAGGATAACAAGGCGCCGACGTGAGGATCGACGACGGCGCACTATATGTGCGTCTAGGAGACCGGAGCAAGGCAACGAAGTTAGCCAAATGATTTAGAGTTGGAATTAGCCGTCCGCAGAATGCGCTTTAAGCTGTGCCAAGGTAACGAACTCTAGCGCCTTGGCATGGGTGGATTCTAAAAACACCTTTGGTGCCAAGCCTGCATCCAAGGCTTCCTTCCAGCGCAGCGCGCACAAACACCAGCGGTCACCGGATTTGAGGCCGGGGAAATCATATTGCGGCAGCGGCGTACTCAAATCATTGCCTCGCGTTTTACTAAACGTCAAAAACTCCGCAGTTAGCTGCACGCAAATCACATGGCGGCCACGATCCGTTTCATCGGTTTTGCAGCAGCCATCGCGAAAGTAGCCGGTGCGTGGCTCAAACGAGCACGGCACCAGCGGCTGACCAAAAACATTGCGATTAAAACGCTCGTCTGCTTCGCCCATGATCTTGTCCTTAAACTCCTAAGGCGTTGAGCGTGACAAATGCGCGGTATTTTGGGAAGTTAAACTTCGCTTTGACAGACGTAAACGCCATGTAGCCTAACTGTGAAATCTGCATGGCTTGGGTTTCCATTGGGCTTGGGGCATTCTAAGTGCTCTTTATGCTGATTCCACGCGCATCACCCATGACACCCAAAGTAATCAAAATTGAACGGCCACGCCTAACCGCCCAAGATTGGGAATTGGGTGCGCTAGCAATGATTGCCGATTTGGGCCTAGCGGCGGTCGCGGTCGAACCACTGGCAAAGCGCTTAGGCGTCACCAAAGGCAGCTTTTACTGGCATTTTAGCTCCCGCGATGCCCTGATCGAGGCGACGCTAAAGCGTTGGGGCGAAGATGATTCCAGCGACGTCATTTCCCGCGTGCAGGGAATTAGCGACCCACGCGAGCGCTTACGCACGCTGTTTCGCATAACCAGCCGCACAGTTCGACTGCACAAAATATATTCGGCATTGATCAAAGCCGTCGAGCACGGCAGCGTAGGCCCACGCGTTGAAAAAATTTCTGAGGCACGGCTTGCGTTTCTAACCCAGCTATTTAGCGATGCCGGGCTTGATGCCACCGCCGCAGCACACCGCGCACGCTTAGCTTTTGCCAGTTACGTTGGGTTCCTGCAAATGAACCTCCAGCTCAAAATGCCGCGCTTGAGTTCGGGCGAATTTGATGCCTATGTTGAGCATGTGATTAGTACTTTAATTCCGAGTTAATGCTCCCCTGCTTCTCTTAAGTTCAATCGCGTATCATTTTGCGCATGAGTCCTACAATATTTGGCGAGGGTGGTTACCGTTTTTACTTTTTCTCGCGTGAGGAAACGAGAATGCACGTACGTGTGCAAAGCCAAAATGATGAGGCAAAGTTTTGGCTTGAACCAACACGTGCGCTGACACAGACCGTAGGTTTTAGCAAGCATGAGATCAACGAAGCATTCCGCCTTGTTCAGGAGTACCAAAATGACGTCTCTAGCGCTTGGCTTCAGCACTTTCCCGGTTGAAGTTACCAATATCTCTCGGCACGGCTTCTGGATGTTGTTAGATCACGAAGAACTTTTTCTGCCGTTTGCCGAATTTCCATGGTTTCGTGACGCTGCCGTCGGAAAAATATTGCACGTTGAACTCGCCTCCCCTAACCACCTTTACTGGCCTGAACTAGACGTTGATTTATCGGTGCAATCCATTCGGCAACCGGAACTGTTCCCGCTAGTGAGTAAGACCAACAGCTGAACCTTCCGAATAACAATACTGTGGCCAAAACTCATGCGGCACCTAATTTTTTTTGTTTTCTTTGCAGGCAATTTAACACCAATCCCAAGCATTGCCTGTTCATGCGTGCATCTCGGAACAGCGCAGGAAGAACAAGCAAACAGCACTTTAGTGTTTCTCGGTAAGGTTGCTTCAATCGAGCAGCGAAGCTCGCAAATGGATAAGAATTCGTGGACGCTTGCCTGGGAGTGGATCCAGGAACTCTTCGGTGCCCAGGCGTCTAGCGAGACGGAACATCGCTACCAGCGCGTCAGCTTCCAGGTCAAACAAACCATCAAAGGCGCGACGAATTCAAAAGTCGAACTTTCAACCGGCATGGGAGGTGGCGACTGCGGCTATGAGTTTGAAGTGAACAAAGAGTATTGGGTCTATGCGCGAGTTACCAATACCGCGCTAACAGTCAGTATTTGCTCGCTAACCGGCCCCGCAAATCCGCCGTCGACCAAATAACACATAGCGCAGTCTGTAGTTGATTTGCGCAGCTAAATCACGCCGCAAAAACAAAGTTCGTTAACTAACCAAAGTCCCTAATTGCTCGCCAAACATCAAGCGCTTGAGTTCGCCCGGCGCCAGCATATTGTAAATGCGAATCGGCATTTTGTAGTCACGGCACAAGGCAATTGCGGTGGCGTCCATCACTTCGAGTTTTTTATTGAGTACCTCATCGAAGCTGACCTGATCGTATTTTGTTGCGGTGGGATCTTTTTTCGGATCGCTGGTGTAAAGACCATCGACTTTCGTGGCTTTCAGCAACAGCTCAGCACCCATTTCAATCGCGCGCAGGGCGGCGGCGGAATCGGTGGTGAAAAACGGATTGCCTGTGCCTGCCGCAAAAATAACAATGCGGTTTTTTTCCAAATGCCGGATCGCGCGGCGGCGAATATAGTCTTCACAGACTTCATTGATCTTGATGGCGCTCATTACCCGCGCGTTGCCGCCGGATTTTTCTAGCGAGTCTTGGATCGCCAACGCATTCATCACTGTCGCCAGCATGCCCATATGGTCGGCAGTCGCCCGGTCTATGCCGCTTTTGGCCAGCCCAGCGCCGCGAAAAATATTGCCCCCGCCAATCACCACGCCAATTTGGATGCCTAGCTTTGCAATCTCAATAATCTCGGCTGCTAGCGCACTGACAACATTGGGATCAATCCCATAATCTTCACGGCCTAACAACGCCTCACCGCTAAGTTTAAGCAGAATGCGTTTAAATTTGACTTCTGACATGGTAAGCCCTCAATTTCGTTCGTTTTTTCGATGCTTCTTAAATTCA
>JAYTAO010000332.1:0-9475 GCA_043737435.1 Rhodanobacteraceae bacterium
CCCTCGACAGCGCATCGGGTTGCATCGCGGCGGGTGCCGGAAGCCTGACGCCTAGCTTCCAATGGAGAGGCACTGCACCTGTTTATAGTCTTAGGCCAAGACTCGAAAGGGTTCCAAAACGACAGGCGAAAACAGCACGTGAGCCACTTTCGCCTGTGGTTTCAGACGCCGCCAAACCGGGCCGGGGGTTTGCTTAAGTTTTTAAAACCTCGCATACCAAAACGCTCGGGGTGAGCTGTCGCGGCCGAGCATAGCGGGCCGAGCATAGCGGGCCGAGTCAAATCGCGCAGGATTTAATGCATCGCACTAACGCGGCGCGCTAACCGCTTGGTAGAGCTCAGCCAGCAGCGCATCTAGCGATCGATCTAGCGTTTCTAGGTGCACTTCGGGCTTGAGCGGTATTTCATAAGGTGAATCAATGCCGGTAAAACCGCGCAATTGTCCGCTTCTAGCCTTAGCGTAAAGTCCTTTAACGTCGCGGGTTTCGGCGACTTCCAATTGCGTGTCGACAAATACTTCGACGAACTGGTCCGGGCCGAACAGCGCGCGCGCGTCATCTCGGTCGGCGCGAAACGGTGAGATCAAGCTGACCAGTACGATCAAGCCCGCATCGACCATCAGTTTTGCCACTTCGGCCACCAAGCGCACGTTTTCCTTGCGATCAGCATCACTGAAACCCAAATAGCGCGTCAGCCCGTGCCTTAAATTATCCCCGTCTAAAACATAGATGTGCTGGCCGGCATCGGTCAACGCACGATCCAGCCCGCTGGCAAGCGTGGATTTTCCGGCACCAGATAAGCCAGTAAACCACACACACTTGGGCGTCTGGCGTTTTTGCTGAATGCGTTCTTGGTGGCTGACCAGCATCGGCTGCCAGCGCACATTGTTGCTGGAATTTGCTTCAACCACGGTGCCAGCGGCGACGGTAGCGTGGTCGTGGCGGTCAATCAGAATAAAGCTGCCCAACACCCGGCTGTCGCTGTAGCGCTCAAGAGAAATCACTTGGTCTAAGCGCAGTTTGCACAACGCAACATCATTGAGCTCAAGCACACTCGCATCGGTTTGGCTTTGCGTGTCGATGTCAATTAGGTATTTAATTTGCTCGATGCGCGCGTTGACGGTGCGCGTGCCTAGTTTCAGCAGGAACGACTGGCCCAGCTGTAGCGGGTGCTGTGTCATCCACAGAATACGCGCGTCAAATTGATCCGAACGCACCGGCGTTTGCGTTGAGCTGGAGATCACATCACCGCGGCTCACATCAATTTCGCCGTCCAGCGTCAGCATAATACTGTCGCCCGCAATGGCTGATTCCACACTATCGGTGCCGCGTAAGATCGAGGTGACTTGCGCCTGCAGCGCTTTCGCACCTTTTTGCCCGACAGTTAAAGCTACGCTGGAATTGACGGTGATTTGATCGCCAACCTTAACGTTACCTCCAGCAATGGTGCCTGCAAAACCGCGAAAATCTTGATTCGGGCGGCAAACCCACTGCACCGGTAGGCGAAATCCAAGCCCCTGTTGGAGTTGACGCTCACTTGCAACAGGGGCTGATTCCAACGCACTGAGCAAGCTTTCCCCCTGATACCAGGGCGTTTGCGCACTGGCTTGGATCAGATTGTCACCAGCTAACGCCGACAACGGAATTGCGCTGACCGCCTGAATGCCGAGATCCTTTGCCAGCGCCAAATATTGCGTTTCAATGTCGCGGAATACGTGTTCTTGATAGTTAACGGCGTCCATTTTATTAACCGCCAAAATCACGTGCTTAATGCCCAATAGCGAGAGGATAAAACTGTGTCGCCGCGTTTGCGTGAGCAAGCCCTTGCGCGCATCAACCAACACGATCGCCAAATCTGCGGTGGACGCACCGGTCGCCATATTGCGTGTGTATTGCTCATGCCCGGGGCAATCGGCGACGATAAATTTACGCTTTAGTGTGCTGAAAAAACGGTACGCGACATCAATAGTGATGCCTTGTTCGCGCTCGGCTTGTAATCCATCCAGTGCCAAAGCGTAGTCAATCGCCTCGCCTTGGGTGCCGTGTTTGCGGCTATCTTTTTCCAGTGCGCCTAATTGGTCATCATAAAGGCTGCGCGTTTCAAACAGCAGCCGCCCGATTAACGTGCTCTTGCCATCATCCACGCTGCCGCAGGTGATAAAACGCAGCACTGATTTGCTTTCGTGTGCTTCGAGATAACGTTCGAATTCGCTGCGTTCGCTGGCATCATGCAACATAGTTTGTGCTCCGTGTTTGACCTAAACGCATTAGAAATAGCCCTCGCGCTTTTTCTTCTCCATTGAGGCACTGGCGTCGTGATCAATCAAGCGGCCCTGGCGTTCGGAGCTTCTGGACTGCAGCATTTCCGCGATAATTTCTGGCACGCTGCTGGCATTTGAGTGCACCGCACCGGTTAATGGATAGCATCCTAACGTTCGAAAACGCACTCTTTCAATGCGCGGTGTTTCCCCCTCGCGCAAAGTAAAGCGCTCATCGTCGAGCATAATTAGCGTGCCATCGCGTTCAACCACCGGGCGTTCTTCGGCAAAATACAGCGGCACCACGGCGATGTTTTCCCGTTGGATGTAGAGCCAAATATCAAGCTCGGTCCAGTTCGAGAGCGGGAACACCCGCACGCTTTCGCCCTTATGAATATGGGTGTTGTATAAATTCCAAAGTTCCGGGCGTTGGTTTTTTGGATCCCAAGCATTCGCTGTTGAGCGAAAGGAAAATACGCGTTCTTTTGCTCGTGATGCTTCCTCGTCCCGGCGTGCGCCGCCAATGGCGGCATCAAATTTGCCGATGCTCAAGGCTTGCAACAGGCCTTGGGTTTTCATGACATCGGTAAACACTTTAGCGCCGTGCTCAATGGGGTTTAAACCGCGCGCTAGACCGTCTGGATTTTTGTGCACGCGTAAATCCACGCCATACTGTTTGGCGACTTGGTCACGCATGGCATACATCGCTTTAAACTTCCAACCGGTATCAATATGCTGCAAAGGCATCGGCGGCTTGGCTGGGTAAAACGCTTTGAACAGCAAATGCAGCAATACCGCACTGTCTTTGCCGATCGAATACAGCAGCACCGGGTTCGCAAATTCGGCGGCGACTTCACGCATTATTTCTATGCTTTGCGACTCCAACCAGTCTAAGTGCGACCGCGCCGGTTTAACTTTCCGATCAGGTACTTGGCCTAGGTGTTCTGCTGCGGGTGGTGTGCATGGGGCGCTCATTTTTCGGGGCTTCACTTCGTTCCAATAGCTTAGCTTAACGCCTTCTGCTCTAGCGTCGTATGACTGTCTCGGCTCAAAGTGGAATTCATCAAAACTTGCATCCTCGGCCCGGATGTCATCGGGGCGTATTTGTTTTTCCACCTCGCCTGCCAGTGCAACTTCGTCCCAGACGGTTCCTTCCAATCTTGCAGTGTGAGTCATAGCCCATTTCCAGAAAATGCATGGCAACAAGCATGCGAGCGTTCGCCGGTATTTCTGAAATAACTAAACAGAATATGCCTATCGCCTTTCATGCTTGGCGCACGTCACGCGTGCGGTCTAATTTTATAGCCTGTGCTCTATTCCGATCTATTTGATGCCAAATACTTCTGTCACTGCCGCTTTGGTACCGCTTTCGCTAGAACGCAGCGTCCTGCTGGCGCAGCTTTGTGATGGTTTGGATGCTGCAGGCCTCTGGTGGATTTCCGGCTATGCCGCCGCCAGCGCGCAGGTTTTGCAAAAATCTGCGCAAAGTTCGCTGGCTAACGATACCCCTGCTGTTGAACCTGCGGTTTCCTTGGTGCACACAGCCACCATCGTCTACGGCACGCAAACCGGCAATGCCAAGCAGATCGCGAATTCCTTTTTCGAACAATTGCACGCTGCCGGGGTGCACGCGCGGGTCTTGCGCAGTGATGCTTATCCGCTGAAAGATCTGAAGATCGAAAAAGCCCTGTACTTGGTGATCAGTACCCAAGGCGATGGCGATCCACCGGAAGATTCGCGCGCTTTTGTGGAGCACCTGCTAGGCAAGCGCGCGCCGAATCTGGCGCATCTGCATTACGCGGTGCTGGGTTTGGGGGATTCAAGCTATCCAAAATTTTGCTCGGTGGCGCAGGCTTTAGATACGCGCCTGAGCGAGCTGGGCGCGCAACGCTTGCAAGCACGCGGCGATGCTGACGTTGAGATCGAGCAAGTCGCAACGCCCTGGCTGGCGATTGCCTTACGCGAGGCAAAGCTCAGGCTCAAAGCGACACCGCCTGCATCGTCAATATCTTTTTTGCCGGTTCGCGCGCCGGCGCGTGTAACCGCCGCGCTGTACAGCAAAGACCGTCCGTTTGCGGCAAAACTGCTGCAAAATCAACGGATTACTACACGCGCCAGCAGCAAAGACGTACGCCATATTGAGCTTTCCTTAGAAGGCTCTGGCTTGAGCTACAGCCCAGGCGATTCCTTAGGCGTCTATCCAGAAAACGAATCTGGCGCGGTAAGCGCGCTGCTGACCGCTTTGCATTGGGCCGCCGACGGCGAAGCTAGCGTATTGGGCCAAACGCACAGCGCCAGCCGCTGGCTTAGCCATCAGCGCGATATCGCCAAGCTCAGTCGCAGCTTGGTGCAAGCGCATTACGAACGCAGTGGTGACCCAGCTTTGGGGGCATTAATTCAGCCAGAACAAAGCGAGCAGTTGCGCGAATTTTTAAGTCACACGCATTTGCTTGATTTGCTGACGCGCTATCCGCTGGTTAAAGCGCGCGATTGGCACCCGGCCGAATTAATGCCGCTGTTACGTCCACTCGCGCCTCGGCTTTATTCCATTGCCTCGGCCGCATCCCTTGTAGGCGCAGAGGTGCATTTGACGGTCGCGCACGTGGCTTACGCAATGCATGGTAGTGCGCGCTTTGGTGCCGCCTCGCATACCTTGGCAAACGCGCAGGACGGTGACAATTTGCCGGTTTTCATTGAAAGCAATGAGCGCTTTAGACTGCCGACGGATCGCGCTAAAGACGTGATCATGATTGGTCCGGGCACGGGCGTCGCGCCCTTTCGCGCCTTTTTGCAAGAGCGTGTTGAAACCGGTGCCAGTGGCCGTAACTGGCTATTTTTTGGCAATCCGCATTTTCGCGAAGATTTTTTATATCAGCTGGAATGGCAGCAGGCGTTAAAAACAAAAAGCTTACACCGGCTGGATTTGGCCTTCTCACGCGATACGGCCGCTAAAGTTTATGTACAACACCGATTGCTTGAGCAAGCGAAAGCGCTGTTTGGTTGGCTGGAAAATGGTGCCTATCTGTATGTTTGCGGGGATGCCACGCATATGGCGAAAGACGTAGACGCCGCATTGCGTAACGTTGTGGCGCACGAAAAGCACTTGGATCAGGACGGCGTGTCGGATTATTTTGCACAGCTGCAGCAGCAAAATCGCTACCAGCGGGATGTTTACTAATGGCAAGCTCCGACAATCCAGTTGAAAAAATTAAGCAAGCTAGCGGGCAATTGCGCGGCGAAATTCAGCAAAGTTTGCATGACCAAGTGACCGGCGCATTGCGCGAGTCCGATCAAACCGTCATCAAGTATCACGGCAGCTATCAGCAAGATGACCGCGACGTGCGCGAGGAGCGTCGCTTAGCCAAATTGGAGCCGGAATTTAGCTTCATGATTCGCACCCGCACTCCGGGTGGCGTCGTGACGCCTAAGCAATGGCTGCAGCTGGATTCGATTGCGACTCAATACGCGGCGCGCGGTTTGCGGATCACTTCGCGCCAAGCGCTGCAGTTTCATGGCGTGATCAAAACCGAATTGAAAGCCACGATGCAGGCGATCAATGCAAGCTTGATGGACACGCTGGCTGCCTGTGGCGATGTCAATCGCAATGTTGCGATTGCGGTCAACCCGGCACAATCCAAAATCCACGCCGAGGTTCATGCGGCTGGGGCAAAGCTGTCGGAGCGCCTATTGCCGAATACGCGCGCTTACTATGAAATTTGGTTGGATGAACAACGTGTAGCGGGTGGCGATTCAGAGGCCGAATCTGCGCCTGACCCGATTTATGGCAAGAGCTATTTGCCGCGCAAATTCAAGATTGCTTTTGTCGTGCCGCCAGTAAATGACGTTGATGTCTACACGCAAGACCTCGGTTTTATTGCGATTGTGCAGCCCGACGCGCACGGCGTGGAAGAATTAATTGGCTATAACGTGAGCGTCGGCGGCGGCATGGGTGCCAGCCACAACGACGCAGAAACCTTTCCACGTTTGGCAGATACGCTGGGCTTTATCGCGTCGGCGGATATCGAAGCGGTTGCGATTGCGGTGATCACCACGCAGCGCGATTTCGGCAACCGCGATGTGCGCAAACGCGCGCGCCTGAAATACACCATCGAAGATCGCGGTATTGAATGGTTCAAAGCCAAAGTTCAAGCGCGCAGCGGCGTGCAGTTCGCGCCCACGCGCGTGGTTGAATTTAATGGCAGCGGCGATCAGTTTGGCTGGCTCAAAGGGGACAACGAAACCCTGCATTTGGGCTTAAGAATTATTGCCGGGCGTATTGATGATTCGGCACAGGCGCTGCGCTTGACCGGCATGCGCACTTTAGCTGCGCGATTGCTTGAGTCAGGCCTAGCAGATGCCACGCAAATACGCCTAACGCCGAATCAGAACTTACTAATCGCCAATATCGAGCCGAGTTTGCGTTTGGAAGTCGACTATATTTTGCGCAAATTTGGTCTAGCGACTTACCAGGACGCAGGCAGCGTTTTAGCGCACGCCATGGCTTGTGTTGCGCTGCCTACTTGCGGATTGGCGATGGCCGAGGCCGAACGCTATTTGCCGGAATTTGCTGGAAAACTGCAAGCCCTGCTCAGTAAAGTTGAGCTTGACGATGCGCCGCTGCAATTACGCATTAGCGGCTGCCCGAATGGCTGTTCGAGGCCTTATGCCAGTGAAATTGCGCT
The DNA here is from genome assembly GCA_043737435.1 of Rhodanobacteraceae bacterium. Lineage (GTDB taxonomy): Bacteria > Pseudomonadota > Gammaproteobacteria > Xanthomonadales > SZUA-5 > JANNYA01. The sequence continues at coordinate 6,939 of JAYTAO010000332.1, forward strand.
GGTTGGCAAAGCGCCTGGGCGCTATAACTTAATGCTAGGTGGCAGCCACCTAGGCACCCGCTTGAATCAAATCTATCGAGAAAATCTGGCCGAGCCAGAGATTCTTGGGGCACTGGAACCACTGTTGCTGCGCTATGCCAAAGAGCAAAACGCGGTCGAACGCTTTGGCGATTTCTGCGTCCGCACCGGTATCGTCGCCGCAGTCAAAACCCGCGAAATTTCAGCCCGAGTCGTGTCATGACCAGTTCAACCATTATTAAACCGCAACTGCAGCAAATCCAAGCCAGCGCGGGCTGCACCCGTGCCGGCGTTTTGGTGCAAAATTTGAGCCAAGTCAACGAATACCTTGCTTTGCAAAGTGCGCAAGCGCGCATTGATTGGGCATTGGAATATTTGCCCGGCGCGCATGCAATTTCTAGCAGCTTTGGTGCGCAGTCGGCGGTGTTATTGCATATGGGCAACCAAGCGGCGCCCGGTATCCCTATTATCTTTGTCGACACTGGCTTTTTGTTTCCCGAAACCTATGACTTCGCAGACGAACTGACGACGCGCTTGAAGCTAAACGTGCGGCGCGCTCAGCCTTTAACAGCAGAACGTTGGAACGAGGCACAAGTTGCGAATTTGCGGGAAGCCGGGGTGGATGCGATTGGACGCTACAACCACGCGCACAAAGTCGAGCCGATGCAGCGCACGCTTTGCCAGGAAAAGGTCAGCACCTGGATCGCGGGCCTGCGGCGGGTGCAATCGGATTCGCGCAGCAACATGCAAATTCTGCAGAACCAAAACGGCCGCTTGAAATTGCACTGCATTGCGGACTGGACGGATCGTGATATTGGCCGCTATTTGTCGCAACACGACTTACCGTATCACCCGCTTTGGGAACAAGGCTATGTTTCGATTGGTGATCGCTATCTGACAAGCCCCGTGCAGCCCGGAATGCGCGCTGAGGATTCCCGTTTTTTTGGACTCAAACGCGAGTGTGGTTTGCATAGCTAGTCAGTCAATGCGCGTAACTCTTCCGCAATACTTTCCACATCGGCAGATTCGTCATTACTAAGCACCACGACGTCTACACCACTGCGCGCATCGCGCAGCACATAGGTAGATGTGCCCATCCACGAGCCCGAATGCGACACGCGTCCGCCGCCATCAATCACCCAGCCGAAACCATAGCCGGTACCCTCATCGTCAATGGGCTCGCCAGAATCTAATTTGCCGTTGCTCCAGGCCGCGCGTTTTTGGGCGGCATCCAGCACTCGGTTGCCGTCTAGCGCCCGCATCCAAGCGATCATGTCGGTTAGGCTGGAAAAAACATTGCCATCGCCAGCCACTATGCTGGGGGAACTGGACGGACTAAAATTATTATCGTCATCGCTCTCATAGCCTTTTACTTGTCCGGCAAAGCGTTGATCTAAGCGCTCCATGAGCCGCGTTGCTCGCATGCCCGCGGGCGCAAACAAGCGCCTGCGCGCGAATTCAGCAAAGCGCTGCCCTGACACGCGTTCTAGGATCAAGGCAAGCAGCACATATTCGGAATTGTTGTAAAGATAAACCTCACCCGGCAGCGCGTGCGCCTCTTGTTGATTCAACCAGCGCAAATGACTTTCGGTGGTCAGCCTGGCAAATGCCTTGTCACCGCCGTCCCAATCATCGGAGGTGTAATCCGCAAGGCCAGAGATGTGATACAGCAAATCCGAAACACGCACCGCGCGTCCGTCTTCGGAATCAACGAAATCTGGCACATATTTGCGAACCGGCTGACGCACATCTAAACGCCCCTCTTTGACCAAGGTTTGCACGGCGGCGGCGGTGAAATGTTTAGACACGGAAGCCAAATCGAAAACCGAGTCGGAATCAATGGGTGTTTCTGCCCCAACATCGGCATAACCGATCGCAGTTTCTACCAACACTTCGCCGTTTTGTAGGACAGCAACAGCTGCGCCCGGCCCTTCATCGGAAAAATGCTGCGCCAAAATTTCATCGGCGGCAGCGTTGTACTCTTGCGCAAAGATCGGTGCGACCGCGAAGATCGCTGCTAAAACTGTGATTCGAAAGAAATGAGGTTGCATAGATTTGCCTGTAAAGCGAATAAAATCATAGGCCGGCATTGGCTTGTAGGTTTAGGCCAACACAAACATGAGTCTTGTGCCGATTTTGCAGCATTCCCGGATATTGGACGTTACAACCTCAACACCGCAAAGTGAGATCGTAATGAGTTCCACCGGGCTAAACGTATCTAATCTATCCAATCCAAGTGCCTTGACCTCGCGCACTTCAATAAGTCAAAACGCGCATTCCTATTTGCAGCAGAATCAAGTTGCTTGCGGCGCTGTCTGCGGACGCATTATTACGCTGGCAAAGTGAGCTGGAGCCTGTCGTTTGCCGCGTGGGCAAAAGCCAGTTCGTTTTAAAGTCTAAGCGGGAAACCTGGGCATGGCTGATCACCGCCTTTCTCGCCGTGGTGATCGTCGCCGTCAACGAATGCTCGTTTCAAAGCTCCGTGAAATCTTGCGCCGTTTTGACGCAAAACACTGCAA
>JAYTAO010000333.1:0-3865 GCA_043737435.1 Rhodanobacteraceae bacterium
TTTACGCATTGATTTTGCTCACCGTCCGACAGGCTGATAGCCTAGCTTAGAAAATTGAATTTTTAGAGGCGCCCTCTACCATTACTGCTTTAATTTAATGTGTTGCATGCTCCGTAGCCCAGCTGTCGCAAAAAATCGCGCGAGCTGCGCTATAAAACCAGCAATATTTTTTTATGGTAAACAAAGCAGTTACAACACGATTGATATAGAAATGGAATTACTTGATGTAGTTGTCCCAATTACCGTAGGTCGATTTGATTTTTCCTTTCGGCAAACTTAAACCCATCAACGCAGCGCCGAGCGCCACGCTCGCTACCGTTGCAGCAATATCGGCGCCAAAAATAAAAGGTGAAGCTGCCAGCAGGATGCCCAGCAAAACGTTGGCGAACCTCACCACTCTTGCCACTTCTGCGGCAGCGATAGATACCACTGTCATGGCCAGCGCACCAATCACATGGTGTGCGTTAGCCAAAGAACCTTCCAAGCCCAACGTGACGCGTGAAAACATCAGCAGTAGGCCAATCGCTGCGCAACACGCCAGTGACCATGGCAAGCTGACGCCGCCGGTGAGCATTTCGCCCAGCACCGCAGCAGCGGGTCTGTCAAACTCATCCGGCAGCGGCGGAGTGCGCTTTGCGTCCATTATTGTGGTGTTGGTTGGCATGTCGTCGGTATCGCCGACCAAGAATACCCTAACCCAGTTTTGTCCGGCTCTTACGCGTCTGGCTAAAAATTGCAAAGTGGCGATGAACTCGTCCAAAGAATAGGGTATTTGCACCAGCACGGCTGCAGCGCCAGCCAACGCCACGATACTCCACGTGCCGATCACGATCGGTTGAATGATGATGAAAAAAATAGAGGTGATGCCCAGCGGTGCAATCATGATTCCAAATAGCACCACCAGCCAAGGCATAGTGCGCCAGCGCATCCGTGCGCCGACCAAACCAGTCAGTATCTCCAACGCGTAGGTGTAGCCGCCTAGGGCCGCATCGCTGACGGGAAATGCTTTGGACACTGCAGAGGTAATCACCTCTTCGGTACCGTTTTGTGGGTCGCTCAAGGAGCCTGCAAAGAAGGGGTCCCAAACGGCGGGAATATGTCCCAGTTGATAGCCTGCCAAATAGCGTGAAACGTATAAACCGAAGAGCGCCATCAAAATAATCGGAATCCGCTGTGCCCATGCAGATGGGTTATAGCTCCACCCCGGCGGAATCTCAGGACCATTTAGTGCGGCCAAGGCAGACGTGCCAGGCTCAGGCTTAAGGCACACAGCAAATCCAAAAATAAGTGCGCCGACAAGTGTGTCAGATAAATACGCAGCAGCGTTGCCGGTGTTGAACACAAATGGGATTGCCATCACCAGCGCACCTACCCCGGCGCTTGCCCAGCGGGCCCAAGTAGCCCGCCATGACAACGCCGCCATCGAGAACGCCAACAGCGCAAGGCCGAGAACGATTTCGGTAAGGCGCAGACCAGGTTCCCGAACATTTATCAACACAGGTTGCGTCATCAGCCAAGTTGCCAACCCCATGTTGACAAAATGCACCCAACGGTTTGCGGAATGCTCGGCCCGAACCTGCGCCTCGTGCTGTGTGCGCAGCCTGTCACCGTTAGCACCTTCGCGCTGCGCGTCTACAAGCCATGACGGTTTGCTGATGCCATGGCGGTCATACCATGCGGGTGGGTTGTCTTGCAGCGCTTTCACCATCGCAGGCAAGTCATCTTTGATGCGATGTTGCGCTTCCCAGCCTAAAGTCTGGCGGGCTAGCCGCGTATCTAGTGCGTAATGATCGTCAGCCATTGCCACCATGAACGGCTTGATAAATGGGGTTTCTCCGCCATCGATTATGTCTGGGACAATAGGTTCAAGTTGCGCTTGCACCCATGCACCCGCAGCGGCAATAGGTTTTGGAACAACTAGCGTTGGCCACTCTTTTTCACCATGAATTAGCTTGCCCAATTCATCTTGCAAGGCGTCAAAACCCATTGCATATTCTTCACCAATCAGCAGGTCTAGCGTCGCAGGCAAGCTTGCCCGCCGGTCGATCGCTGAGTAAAAAGCGCGATTCATATCGTCTTTGTGCAACATAGACTGGCCCACCAGCGGGCTGCCTGAATAAAAGTAGCTTTGAAAGTCCCGCTCGTAAATGCGGGCGAACTGTCTGGCCAGTGTGGGCACTAGAGTGCCTATGTCGTAAACGCCCGCCAGTCGCAAATTGAGGTAAGGAATTTTGCCGTGCTCTTGGCGCACCACTTCTTCGGCCCGCGCTTTTGACTTGGGATAAATCCATGCGGGCGCAATCGGCTGCGTTTCGTCAATGCGTTCACCGGGGTGGCAAGGTGCGTGTACCAGCATTGTGCTGGCGTAGACAAACTGCTCGACGTCAAACCCTTGCAAACTACGTAGCAAAGCACGGGTGCCTTCTACATTGATGCTTTCATACAGCGGGTTTTCTTCGTCAGTGAATTCAAAAAAAGCAACCAGATGCACCACGCTTGCAATGCGCGAGCCAAATTTGGTGCGTATCGTCTGCAGCCCCGATTCTATTGATGCTGCGGCAGAAAAATCTGCAGCGTAGACCGGGAAACTGCCGGTCAAATTCTCAATTTGGTCAAGCCCTACGACAGTGAAGTCTTTATGAAGCCGAAGGCCTAGGGACTGGCCAATGTTTCCGGATGCGCCGGTGATCAGAATAACGGGTTTAACCTTAGTGCTTGACATGAGAAGTCCGTAGGTGGTTGCGTGGAATAAGGCCTAGAGTGTTTCGCAATAAAGCGCGGACATTGATGTGCGTTTAAGCCCACGACTAATTTACTTCAAAGACGATTTAATGATTGCTCAGGTCGTTGAATGTGTCGGTGCGCTAACGTACTATTGCGCCGGCTCGATGAAGTCTAAAGCGTGCGGGCTCGATTTACAGGTAATGTGCAACGAACACTAATGACTTTAAAGGGCCAAATCAATAATACGCAAATGACGATGCGCCAGCGCGACCGGTGCGTGTGCCGCACTGATGCTGGTTTATGGGCGAACACTCCCCTCATTTTTGCGCTCATGGTGCGTTAGCGTACAGAGCTTTGGTAAGCGCAAGCGCAAACTGCATCGTCGCGCCGTGCGTGAAAATTATTCCGTTGTCACCGAGCCCTTAGACCTGCCGCGTACTTGGCTCACGGAGTTTGCGAGCGTACGCAATGCGCAAACGGAATCACGCAGCCCAAAGGGGAAACTATATGGTGAGCTGTGGGCAATTGAGCATACGCCCGGCAATTCCCCTTAACTAAATTATTCTATCAAGAGTCCGATAATGACCAAACTCAACCCTGAAAACATAGCAGCACCACAGCCAGATGATTGGGGTTCGCGCGACCATGTGCAGACGCTTGTATTGATGGCTGCTAGCGGACTTGGCATCTATATTTGCTATTTGCTGGCCGTGCCATTTTTGCCTGCACTTGCATTTGCGATGACCTTTGCGGTTTTGTTTACACCTTTTCAATGCTGGCTTGAGCGCCGATTGCGCAATCCGAGTGTCGCCGCGTTTGTGTGCGTGTTTGTGATCGCGATCAGTGTTGTTGTGCCAGCAACTTTTGTCGGCCAGCGGCTTGCCGTTGAGGCGGTGAAAGGTGTGGCGGCAATCGAGAGCACAATCAAATCAGGCGATTGGCGGCGCAGGCTCGAAGGCCAACCGAAACTAGCGGCCATGGCCGACACGGTCGTCGAGCAAGTTGATTTAGTTGGAACTCTAACGGCGGTCGCGGCTTGGGGAAGTAGCACGGCCGGTGTTTTGGTAAAAGGTTCGTTGCTACAAGTTCTTAGTTTTTGTTTGACGTTTTATATTTTATTTTTTTTCTTGCGCGATCGGCG